>DATCIV010000033.1:0-3732 GCA_036507575.1 Candidatus Bipolaricaulota bacterium
CCCTGTTCCACCGCCCAGCGCGCGCCGCCGCCGAGCATGTCGTGCATGGCTTTTCTGTTCAGGCTGATCTTGCCTGTGCTGCCCACGCCGGCGGGCACGCCCTTGAACAGCGCATCGGCAAGCTCCTCGCGTGCTGCGAAAACTTGCTCGGCGCTCAAGCCCGTGTGCAAGGTGCGGATGCCGCACGACACGTCAAAGCCCACGCCTCCGGCCGAGACCACGCCGTCCTCGTCCGCATCGAAGGCGGCCACGCCGCCGATGGGAAATCCATACCCCCAGTGGGCGTCGGGCATGGCGAAGGAGGCTTTCACGATGCCGGGCAAGCTGGCCACGTTGCTCACCTGCTCGTAGACCTTGGCGTCCATCTGACGGATCAACTCGACGCTGCCGTACAGGATCCCCGGCACGCGCATGGCCCCGTGCGGCGGGATGCGCCACTCCACCTCGGATTGTGGTTGCAGTAGTTTGAGATCCATCGCCATCCTTAGACGTCCACCACGCACTGGGCCACCCACAGGCCGTCCTGCCGCTGCGCCACTTGAAGTTGGGAGTAACTGATGCCTTTGACCTCCACGGCCGGCTGGTGCCTTGGCACATCGATGGTCTCGCCCCACGCCGTGGCGCGCAAACGGCGCTCCTGGATGCGCACCTCGAAGCGGGAGAACAGCTGCTTGTCCACCGCCACCTTGAACAAAAGCTCGCTGAGCCAGTCCACCAGCAACTGCTCGTCGCTTGCGGCTTCAAGGGAGAGTTCAAGCGGCTGCTGAGGCCGGATCGTTTCCAGGTCCGCCATGACGGCCATCAGGGCCAGGGCCGTCTGCTCAAACGCCGCCTCCAAAGACGGACCGATCCCGCGCACGCCGATGTCGGCTTGGTGGTCGAAGTGCTGCCAGACAGCGCGAACATGCTTCAACGCGGTCCTCGCTTGTTGCGTTTGGCGTCCAGGTACGATTGCAAGATGATCGTGGCCGCAAGGGCATCGCGTTTTTCCTTGCGCCGTGCGCGGGAGAGGCCGCCTTCCAGCATCACGCGTTCGGCCTCGGCTGTGGTGAGCCGCTCGTCAAACGTCGCACAGGGGATGGCCAGCGCTTGCTCGATCTCCCGCTTGAACTGCAACAGCGCCTGGGCTTGGGGGCCCAGCGAGCCGTCCATGTTTTGCGGCAAGCCCAGCACGATTTCGCCCACGCCTTCAGCCTGGATCAATTGCTTCAAGAAAACCAAATCGGCTCCTGGATCCTGGCACAGATAGACGCCGCTGCGACCGGCCAGCGTGTGCGTGGGATCGCTCAGGGCCCAACCCCAGCGCACGGCGCCCCAATCCAGCGCAAGCACCTTGCCCGCTTCCATGGCTGTACGGTACGCTGGCGCAGGAGGGAACGCAACGATGGAATTCCTGGCGTTGGTCTTGATCCTCGCCCTGAGCTGGGCGGGCGGATGGCTGGTCTACAAATTCTACGGTCGCAATCGGTTTTGACGAGCGTTGGGCGATGCCGGTAAAAGGGCACAGGGGCAACCCCCATGGGTCGCCCCTTGTGCACGACTCTTTAACAGGGGGATTATTGAGGAGAAGCGGTCAAACCAAACGCTTCCTTCACCACATCCACTCGCTCTCTGATCTCCATCTCGGTCAGGCGCTCTGAGGCGTCGAACAAATCGTCAATTTCGCTCTCGCTGAACACACCCTTTTCCTCCAAACATCGCAGTAAATTGGATAAGGTCATCTCCAGCATGGCAATGCGTTTCTCTTGTCGGATGAGGGTGTTTGCGAGCGCTTTGCGAAATTCCTCTCCCATACCAGGCCAACCTCCTCACAAATCGCACGTTCATTTTTAGCTAGCATTGTAGCGGCAAACCCCATGCCGCGCTGTCTCCACAGTCACGCTGATGAAGGTCTATAGTGTGCCATAACAGACCGTGCAAAAGCAAATCGGTTACACTGCGCACCAAAGGAGGCGCAGATGCTCGATCTGATCGAAACCGTCACCACCAGTGAAACGCCCCTGGCCGCTTGGTTTGATCCGCAGAGCAAGGAGGTGGGCGTGCAGTATGGCTACGTGTTGATCAGCCTGCCTCTAGAGGATTTTCACGACCTGGTCGAGGCGCTTGCCGAGGCGCGAACGCGCTTGCCGGCATGATCGACCCGGCGCTGCAAACGCACGACTCCGGCAACGAACACCGCAAAATAAGGCAACACCAGGGCGAGCGGGAACCCCGGCAACTGCACGCTCATGCCGGGCAACCGAGCCAAGAGCGCCACGCTCGTCGTGAGCGCCGCCAGGAGCCACTCCTGCAGCGGGGCTATCCATGCCGCCACGCCGGGAGCCCACAGCGCGGCGACGAACCCAACGCTCACCCACAGCACCAGCGTAGACAGGGGGACCACCCATAGATTGGATAGCAGCGCCCCCAGATAGAGTTGGTGGAAGTGCACGGCAATGATGGGCAGCACCCCCAGTTGAGCCGCCAGCGAAACGGCCAGCGTGGTGACGACCCCGCGGCGCAGGGCTTGCCAGAGTCGAACAGGCGTGCTCATCTTGTCGGCGCTGCGAAGCCCCAGCGCCCGGTGGAGCGGCGCAAGCAACGGCGCAGCCAGCAGGATCGCGGCAGTGGCGGCAAAGCTGAGTTGGAACCCCACCTCAAACAGCGCTTGGGGCTGGAGGAACAAGATCACCAAGGCCGCCATGCTCAACCCCTGGAGCGAATCAACCTGCGAGCTGATGATCCAACCCCGCTCCTTGAACACGTTTGCGATGGCCATGAAGCCGAAGAGCAACACCGCCCGCACCATGCTGGCTTTGAAGCCGACGAGCAAAAGATACACGCCGACCAACACCGCGATGAGCAGGTACGTGAGGTTGGCGGTCAAGCCGGCCCCGCGGAGCAAATTCCAAAAGAGCGCCATCAAGACCACCAAATGCAGGCCGGAAACCGCCAGCACATGGGCCACGCCGGCGTCGCGAAAATCCTGTTCGATCTCCTCGGACAGCGCAGCGCGCTCGCCGAACAGCAGCGCCTTGAACGCCGCAGCCTGCGGCGCGGACAAGTGGGCGTCAATGCGCGAAAACAGATCGTCTCGTACGCGTTCGCCCCAACGCAGCACCGGGTGCCCCTGGCCTGCCTCCAAGCGAACGATCTGCTCTGGGCGCGTCAGCGTAACGGTCGCCCAGACGCCCTGGGCGGCCAGATACTCGGGATAGTCAAACGTCCCAATGGGCTCGGGCGTTTGAAACCCGCCGCGCAACAGCAGGCGATCCCCATAGTGAATGGGCGGCGGCGCGTGGTCCGGGTGCAGGTAGAACGCCTCGACGAAGCCGGCGTCGTGGTCGAGCTGGAGACGAAAACGCGTGCGGGTTTCCAGGGCGGAAGGGTAGTCGGCCACCACACCGGCCGCCTGTTCCAGGTAGCGCGCCTTCTGGTGGTAGATGGCGATGGGCAGTCGATCCTGGGCGTAGCGCAGCGTCCCCAGCGCCACCACCGTCGCCAGGACCAAGGCCGTTGCGATCCCCTTGCGGCGACGCAGGAGGCGGCTTGCAACCCACCCTGCCGCGCCCAAGGCAAACAGCGCGGCAAGCGCCCATCCCAGATCGCCCAGGTGCAGGCGGTCCAGCGCCAGATGGTGCGCCATCCAAATGCCCAGCCCGAAGCCGAGCGCCACGCTGACCAAAGGGCGATGACGTGTCATAGCATGAAAAATGAATGCCTAATAATCTCATATATCGTAGAATGAAGTCA
>DATCIV010000034.1:0-5079 GCA_036507575.1 Candidatus Bipolaricaulota bacterium
CGCCTTTGGGATCAAATACCTGCACGCGGCCGTTGCCCTGATCCGTCACGTAGATCAGCCCGTCCTTCCCCGCCGCGATGCCAAACGGCAGGTTGAACTGCCCTTCGCCCTGCGGCGCGGCGCACCCTTCGCCGGTCCCCACGTTGCACAAGCTGCCCCATCGCAACAGGTATTCGCCGTCATTTGAGAATTTCTGCACGCGATGGTTGTTGTTGTCGGCGACGTAGACGTTGCCGTTGATATCAACGGCAATGCCGGCGGGAAACTGGAACTGGCCCACCCCGCTGCCCTGGCTGCCCCACGCTCTCAGGAAATTCCCGAAACGGTCGAACACTTGCACGCGGTGGTTCATCACGTCGGCGACGAAGACGCTTCCGTCGCCGTCCAACGCGATGCCGACGGGCAGGTTCAACTGGCCTAACTCGCTGCCCTCACTGCCCCAGCTGCGGATGAAGTTGCCGCCTTGGTCGAACATCTGGATGCGATGGTTGCCCGAGTCGGCGACGTAGACGAAGCCGTCTGATCCTACGGCGATCCCTTCAGGCGTGTTGAACCGCCCCTCTTCCACGCCCGGCTGCCCCCACCTGCGCACGAAAACGCCTTGATCGTCGTACACCTGGATGCGGTGGTTTCCCGTGTCCGCTACGAACACTGTGTCGTCCTGCGAAACCGCCACGCCTTCCGGCGCGTTGAACTGCTCGAAACCGGAGCCCTGCGAACCCCACAGCTGGATGAAAATCGGCCCCTGTTCTTGTGCCATCAGGGGAACGACGCAACACGTTACCGCCAGCAAGAACCAACGCGTTTTGGGTTGAACCATAGGTGTATGCCTCCCTCTCTGATGCTTTGATGGTAAGCGTCTGACCTTCATGCGTCAATCCAGTTGAACCGTTTATGCCCGACCCGTATAGTCTTGGCACCAACCTTATGTAGCGAGGCCCGATGGAACTTCAACTGCCGCGCGGGATGCGCGATTTTGCCCCCGCCGAAAAGCTGCTGCGCGATACGGTGATCGCCAAGCTCAAGGCCACCTTCGAGCGCTACGGCTTTAACCCGCTGGAGACGCCCATCGTCGAGCGCTGGGAAGTGCTCTGCGCCAAGTACGGCGGCGGCGAAGAAATTCTGAAAGAGACATTCCGCTTGAAAGATCAGGGCGAGCGCGATCTGGGCCTGCGCTACGATTTAACGACGCCGCTCGCCCGCTTCGTGGGCATGAACCCCACGATCAAAAAGCCGTTCAAACGCTATCAGATCGGCACGGTGTATCGCGACGGCCCGTTGAAGAAGGGGCGCACGCGCGAGTTCTATCAATGCGACGTGGACACGGTGGGCGCAACCTCGATGCTGGCCGATGCCGAGTGCATCCTGCTTGCCCTGGATGTATTCGAGCAGATCGGGCTTGACGTCGAGGTGCGCGTCAACAATCGCAAGCTGCTGGTGGATCTTGCGCGCACGTTCTTGGACGCTGAAGACCCGCAGCAGGCTTTGGATTTCATCCTCTCGATCGACAAGCTCGAAAAAATCGGCACAGAAGGCGTGGTCAAGGAACTGCGCGACAAAGGCTTTAAGCAGGATTTGGAGCAAGTGTTCGCATTGCTGATCACCCAAGGGGATAACGCCACGAA
Organism: Candidatus Bipolaricaulota bacterium; assembly: GCA_036507575.1. Classification (GTDB taxonomy): domain Bacteria; phylum Bipolaricaulota; class Bipolaricaulia; order RBG-16-55-9; family JAJCYT01; genus DATCIV01. The sequence continues at coordinate 1,626 of DATCIV010000034.1, forward strand.
GTTCAATCGCTTGAAGGAAGCCGTCAAGGGAGACTCCGGCTGGTCTTCAGAGTTGGCCGAAGTGCTTGACTACGCGGGGCAAGATCGGCGCGTTCGTTTTCTGCCATCGCTTGCCCGCGGCCTGGGCTACTACACCGGCACCATTTTCGAGGTCTTCATCGCCGACGGCTCCTTCGACGGCTCCCTGGCTGCCGGCGGCCGCTACGACAAACTCATCGGCGACTTCTTGGACAGCAAAGAGCAATTCCCCGCGGTGGGCATCTCGTTCGGCCTGGGGCCCATCATCGAATTGCTCAAGGACCGTCGCCCTCTGGATCAGCAACCGCAAAGCGTGACCAAGGTGTACGTGGTTCCCATCCAGACGACGAAGGAATCTCTGGAGTTGGTCAAGAAGCTGCGGTCCGCCGGCATCGCCGCCGACATGGACCTGATCGGCCGCGGCCCGAGCGCCAACTTCAAGTACGCCAACGCCTACGGCATCCCCTACGTGATCGTCGTCGGACCCGACGAGCTGGCCGCCGGCGTGGTCACCCTGAAGGACATGCAAAGCGGTCAGGAAGAGAAGCTGTCGTTTGAGAGAGCCGTGGAGAAACTGCGATCTTCAACGTAGGGCTGGCGGGCGGCCTGCAGAGCGGGCCCTACAACGGCCAATGTATTCTCTGCTTGTCATTCCTGCGAAAGCAGGAATCCAGATCTGGATCCCCGCTTTCGCGGGGATGACATCGTTGTAAAATTCTGAGATGGTTTCTGCCTCAGCGCAACAACCGCACCTCGATCACGTCACCCTGCGCGTAGCCGCCTAACTCTTCGGGCACGACGAGCAGGCCGTCCGCGTGAATCAGCGAGGACAAGGTGCTGGCCTTGCCGGCCAGCGGATGAGCCAACCACTCTTCCTCTGATTGTTCCAAACGCACGCGCACGAACTCCACCTCACCCAGCGGCGAGTGGACGCGCCGGGCAAGCCTTGCCGTGACGATTCTGCGCGTCTGCAGCGCGGACCCGTACCAGCGCTCCAAAAACGGCAGCACGAATTGATCCAGCACCACCCACGTCGCCACCGGATACCCCGGCACCCCGACGATGGGCTTGCCCTGGATCAGCCCCAACACCAATGGATGCCCCGGATGCATCGAAACCCCGTGCACGATCAATTGGCCCAACTCCTCGATGATGGCGGTCGTAAAATCCTCCCGGCCCTTCGAGGTCCCCGCGTTGACCAGGAGCAAGTCGTGCTCCTGCAAGGCACTTTCGATCGCGCGCTTGATCTGAGGGTGATTGTCCTCCAGCAGTGGGTGTAAGGTGGGCAGCGCCTGCCAGCGCTTCAGATACCCTTCAAACAGCGCGGTGTTGGTCTCCGGGTACTTGTCGGGAGGCAGTGGGCGCAGCGGTGACGCCAACTCCGTGCCGGTGGGCAGCACGAACACCTTCGGCCTCCGGATAACCTCAAGCGCTAGATTTCCTGATCCCAAGCAAGCAGCGATTGCCTCGGGCGACAGGCGCGCGCGGGCGGGCAGGATCATTTGCCCTTTCGAAAAATCCTCGCCCACCGGACGGACGTTCTGGCCGGGGAACGCCGCCTTGCGGCACTCCGCCGTGTTCGAGGTGGGGAAGTCCAAGTCCTCCAGCATGATGACGGCGTCAAACCCTTGCGGGATCGGATCGCCCGTATCCACTTGAATAAAGTCAACGTCTTTGCACAGCACCAAGGGTCGATCCAAGCGCGCACCGGTGGTCTGGTCGGCGCGCACGGCGATGCCGTCCATGGCGGCCGCGCGCACGTGCGGAACGGGACGAAGGGCTTGGATGGGAGAAGCCGTAATGCGCTCGAAGGCTTCGACCGTGGGAATCGTTTCCAAGCGAGCGTCGAAATAACCCGCCTGCTCCAGCGCCGCAAACCAGCGGGCCTGGGCCTGAGCCAGCGGCGTTTTTTCCAAATACGCTCGTTTCACCACAGCTCGACCGTCACTGGTTCGCCTTTGGCGTAGCCTTCCACGTCCGCGGGGATGGCCAGCATGCCGTCGGCCTTGCTCAGGCTGGAGATGTTGTTGGAGTGCGCGTAAATCGGCTCGGCGTACAAGGCGCCGTCGCGGCGCTCGAGCTTGATCCGCACGAAGTCGTCGCGACCGCGCGCCGAAGGGACGTTTTTCGAAAGCACGGCCTGCACCTGAGGATGGTGCCGCCCCAAGCGCGCACGTCCGCTGCGCTTTTGCAGCGCCGGCGAGACCACCTTTTCAAAGACGACGATCGAGGACACCGGGTTGCCCGGCAGCCCGAAGACGGGCTTGTCCCCACAGAGGGCAAAGATCGTAGGCTTGCCCGGTGCGATGCGGATGCCGTGCAGCAGCACTTCTCCCAAATCCTCGAGCACCTGCACCGTTGCATCCCGCACGCCCACCGACGATCCGCCGGAGATCAGCACGGCGTCGCACTCGGCAAGCGCGTGCGAGGTCGCCTGAGCCAGTTGCTGACGCTGGTCGGGAATGATCCCGTACGCGGTGGGCTGCATCCCGAGCTGGCTCACCTGCGCCGCCAAGGCTGCGGAGTTGATGTCCCGCACGCGGCCGGGTGAGACCGGTTGATCGGCGGGGACCAGCTCATCGCCCGTGGACAGGATGCCCACCTGCAGCCGGGCAAACGCCTCAACCTCGGTAATCCCCACCGCAAGCAGCGCGCCCAGATCCTGTGGCCGCAGGCAATGGCCGACCCGCAGCACCACCTCGCCCCGTTTGAAATCCTCGTCCGCGCGGATGACCGATCCGCCCGGCGCCACCGGCTTCAATACCAATAAGCGCTCCCCTTGGAGTTCCGTTTCCTCCAGAATGACCACTGCATCGGCTCCAGGAGGCAGCATCCCTCCCGTGGAAATGCCCACCGCTTCCCCTGCGCTCAGCGCGGGAAGTTTCGAGGCGTCCTGCCCCATTTCGATGCGGCCCGCCAGCTTGAGGGGGACGGGGCGCGCCTCGCCGGCGCCGTACGTATCGGCGGCGCGCACGGCAAAGCCGTCCATGCCCGAGCGGTCGAAGCCGGGCAGGTCTTGTGGCGCCACTACCTCGTGCGCCAGCACGCGGCAAAGCGATTTGAATACCGGCAGCGTTTCGGTCTGAACCAAAGGCTTGACGCGCTCCAGGACCAGCGCGAGCGCTTCTTGCAGGCTGAGGGTTTTTGGGAACAAGTCTACTCGAGCTCGTACAGGCGATACGGCTCAAAATCGCCCGTGTATTTGGCCTTTTTCCAAGGGGTCAACTGTTTCTTGACTTCCGGGGGCAGCAACGCGATGTCCTTGCGAAAGACCGGACCGACGGCCAGGTAGCGGGTGAGTTCCTTCTTTACGTACACGTGGATTTCGAACACGTCGTATTCGGTGCGATCCGGCTTGGCCAGGTAATCCTCAAAGACCGTTTTCAACACGAAGTAGGCGGGCACCTCTTCGCCGGTTTCATAGGAGGCGCGCCCG
>DATCIV010000035.1:0-4077 GCA_036507575.1 Candidatus Bipolaricaulota bacterium
AGCGGTAATACAACCACGAGGCCACCGACAAGCCCAGCGCAAAGCCTGCCAGGATGAGCAACAGCGCCCCATCCGAAAGCCAGGCCAAAGTGGGGAAACCCACGAAATGAGGTCCCAACAGCGCCCGACGGGCCGCTTCCAGCCAATAGGTAATGGGAAACAGGTAGCCGATCGGGATCAAGAAAGATGGCAGCACGTCGAGCGGGAAAATGGCTCCGGTGAACAAGTACAGCGCACCCGCCACGGCCTCCCCCATGGACCAGAAGTGGCGGGCCGTCTGCAGCGTCAACGCCCCCAGGCACAGGCCTATGCCCGTCATGCAAACCAGCGCAAGCGCCGTGCTGGACAGGAACAGGCCCCAATTCACGGTCGCCCAATCCAGCGGCAAGTGAAACACAAGCACGCCGAAGGTCAGCGTGATCAGCACCGATACGGTAGCAACCAGCAGCTTGGTCATCCCACGCCCCACCAAATACCAGTAGCCGTCCATGGGTGTTAAGTGCAGATGTTTGAGCATGCCGTAGCGCTCGCGGTCGTCGATTATGGCCCAGCTCACCCCGGTGATCACGGCTCCGACCAGCATGTACAGCGCGTTTCCCAGGTAGATGTAGGCGAACAAAGGCGTATCCAGCACGCCGTTGGTGATCACGCTGTACATCACGACCAGGATCAGCACCGCAGCCAGCGGGCGTGCGACAGAATAGATCGAAAACAAGAACGGATCGGCCCAATTCGATTCCACCTGCCAGCCAAGCCATGCAGCCACGGTGAAGCTGCGCCACTTCGTGTTGCCGCGATACCTCTTCAATGAAAGCGATTCTTTCACAAAGACACTCCTCCCGTTAGCGCCGCTTCTCGATCAAACGGCCGTCCCTGCGCCCGCGCGCTTCCAGCTTGCTCAAAGATTGATATGCCGCGCCGATGAAGAGAACGCCCATGACCGCCAGGATGGACGCCTCCGCGGGCACCGACAGGAATCCCAGCGTGGCTCCCGCTGAAAACAGGAGCTGGCGCATCGCATCCAGGCCCAAGGTCAGCGGCAGGATCGAGGCGAACGTCGCCACCCAAAACCCCATGGCGCGCACCGGAAAGTAGAATCCCGAAGCCAGGTAAATCGGCTCTTGGAGTAGGTTGGACAGATGCCAGGCCTCACGCCCAGCCACCAGGAACACCGAAGCAAACAGCATGCCCATCCCGTACAAGGCGATCATGGTCAGCGTGAAGATCACGGCCAGAAACGGCAGACTGCCCAACTGGTAGCTGACGCCAAACAGCAGCGTGCTCAAGGCAAGGATGGTCAGCGCGCGGGCGCCCGCCATCACCAGCCCGCCCACGGCCATGCCCAGCAACACCGCCATCAGCGACCCGGGCGCCATCACGTAGATCTCCAAATTCCCCTGTTCCTTGTCCCAGTACAATTGGCTTGCCATGCTCCAAAGCACGTTGAGCCAAAACGCCGTCATCGCGCCCCCCACCACCGCAAAACCCACGTAATCCGCCGGGGCATCCAGCGCGCGATAGACGAACACAAAGGCCGCTACGGCAAGCAACGGAAGGACGGTCTCAAAGAACATCCAACTCTTCTCGCGAAACGAGCCGATTAAGCGGGGATAGGCCCGCGCCCAGACCGTGTACCAGAACAGCTTCAAACCGGTGGCTTTTACAACTTCATTCATGCAGGCCTCGCTTCGACGTATCCACGTCCAGGCCGCGCCCCACGCGCTCGATGAACACGTCCTCCAACGTCGGCTCGTGCTTGTCCAGCGAGATCAGGCTGGATTTCTGCCCATTGAGGAACGCGAGCACGCGGGTCAAGGCTTCATCGTGTGCGAGGATGAGGGCCAGCTCCAGATAGCCGTTGCTGGAGGGCGTGATCGTAACCTGTCGTACCCCTTCAACCTGTTGCAACCGCTCGCGCGTGAGTTCCTGCGCTCCCAGTGTGATCTTCAGACTGTAGATCACCTCGCGTTGCAATCCCCGCTTCAGCGCGTCGGGCGTATCGCAGGCGAGCAGCCGGCCGCGGTCGATGATGGCCAGGCGGTCGCATAGCTGGTCGGCCTCGGCCATGTAGTGGGTGGTCAGCAGGATGGTGCGGTCCGGATGCGCCTTCATCCAGTCCTTCACAAACTGGCGCATCACGCGAGCGGCTGAAACATCCAATCCGAGCGTGGGCTCGTCCAAAAACACCACCTTGGGGTCGCTGATGAAGCCCCTGATGAAGTTCATCTTTTGCCGCAGCCCGGTGGACAGGTCCGAGATCTTGGTGCGCCTGCGGTCCGCAAGGCCCATCACCTCCAGGAACTGTCCGATGCGCTGTCGAGCCGTCCGGTTGTCGAGTCCGTAGAAGCGCGCGAACATCCACAGGTTTTCCTCCACGGTCAGCAGGCCGTAGCCGCTGGTTTCTCCGCCGCTCACCATGCAGATGAGGTGGCGGATGCCGTGCGCCTGCTTGACCACGTCGAGCCCCTCTACTCGTGCACTTCCGCTGGTGGGCAGCAGCAACGTGGAAAGGATCTTGAGCAAGGTGGTCTTGCCTGCGCCGTTAGGCCCCAACAACCCGAAGAGCTCTCCCCGCTCGATGTTCAGGTCAATGTGCTCAAGGGCAACCAATGTGCGCGCGTCCCCCTTGTGTTTCGGCCCACGAACTTTGTAGATGCGACCCAGGTCTTCGATGTGTACGGCGTTGGCGCCCATAGTCCCCTTCCTCCTGGGCACACGGGTGGATGGCCCTCAAAGATTATACAACGGACATAAGGTACATAATTCCGGCTCCGGCTTCAAGCTGCCGCGAAGGCCGCTCTTCGCTGGCTGACGGTCATCCCCGCCCCCGATCAGGTCGAGGGCAGGCTCCAGCGGGGATCCAGACGAATCCTCAGCCGATCTGGATTCCTGCTTGTGCAGGAATGACAGGCAATGACCTTTCGAGTCTGGGTCCGCCTATAATTCAACGCTGCCCCTTGCAACAGGCGCCAAAATACATAGAATTGTAGTTTCACCCTGTAATGAACGAAGTTACGCAAAGCGTTGGAGGATTGATGGCCATTGAGTTAACAGCAGAAGTGAGGAAGGAAAAGAACCCGCGCAAGCTGCGCCGCGACGGGTTCATCCCTGCGGTGGTGTACGGCACCAAAGTGCATCACCAGATTCAAATCCCGGAAAAATCGCTGCAGAAGGCGCTCAGCCAGGCGACGCGCAGCTCGCGTTTCACGCTGACGTTGGGCAAGGAGAAGTTTGACGCCTTCTTGCGAGAGATTCAATACAACCCTTTGACCGACGGCGTGATCCACGTGGATTTTTATCAACCGCAGCCGGACCAACCCGTCACCATGAACGTCCTGATCAAGCTGCACGGCACGCCCGCGGGCATCAAGCAGGGCGGCACCCTGTACCAGATTCGGCAATACATGCCGGTGCGCGGCGTGAAGGACAACATCCCGGAGCGCATTGAGGTGGATGTGACCCAGATGGAACTGGGAACCTCGCTGCGCCTCGGCGATTTGAGCCTGTCCGGCGTGTCGGTGATGCTGCCGTTGGACAGCACGATCGCCACGGTCAAGATCCCGCGGCGCCTCGAGGTGGCCGTCGCTGCGCCGGTGGCTGCTGAAGGCGAAGCCGCCGTGACCGCCGAAGGCGAAGCGCCTGCGGAAGGTGCTACTACCGGAGAAGGTGCCCCTGCGCCCGCCAAGGCTGAGAAGGGCGAAGCCGGGGCCCCCAAGGCTGCAGCCCCCAAGGGCGGGGCTGCCCCCAAAGCTGGGGCGCCCAAGGCGGCATAGAGGGGCAAGGGCGACAAGCAACGCAAATAGCGGTTCCCATCACCATGGCCATGAAAGCGGTCTTCGGGTTAGGTAACCCCGGAGACCGCTATGCTTTGACACGGCACAACGTGGGCGCACGGGCGGTGCTGGCCTACATCCAGGGGCACAGACCGCCGCCCCGGCCGCAAGAAGAGGGCTTCTCCATCGTGTATCCCTTGTCTAACCACCTCTGCGTACTGCCCCAGACCTACATGAACTTAAGCGGCATTGCCTATGTGGACGCACTTGAGCAATTCGGCCTTGATGCTTCTCAGTGCTTGGC
>DATCIV010000036.1:0-3803 GCA_036507575.1 Candidatus Bipolaricaulota bacterium
CCGCCACCCCTAACAGCAAAGCGACTGCCGCCAAGAAGGCAAAGAGCGCGCCCTTTTGGCGGCGCCAGCGCTGGCGCCGGGCTGCAGATCGAGGTTGAGTTTTCATCGAAAAACTCAGTTTGTGGGAGCCTCTGCCTTCAGACATAAGGAGTGAGCAAACTCCAACCCGTTAGAGTTGAACTCCTTTCGTTAAGCTGATATACTATATGCTCATGCAAGTAAAAGAATCTGTCATTATTCAGGTTGTCCAGCCCACTAGGCGCAAGGCTCAATGGCTTGAGCAGACTGCCAAAACGTTCTCTGATGCAGTTCAACTGGGCTTGGAAATGGCGGAACAGGAACGCACCAGCAGCAGGAACAGGTTGCACAAAGCGGTTTATCGTCCAGCGCGCAAGCTGGGTCTGCCTGCGGACTACGCTCGCATGGCGGTCAACGCTGCGGTTGCGTTGGCTCGTTCCTATGTTGGCTTGATGAAAAAGGGCAAGCGACGTTCTTTTCCCAAGGTCAACAACTCTCAGGGCATCGGTCTTGGAACCAACGCCTACACGCTGCAACGAAACGGCGACCGCTCTGTGCTGCGCGTTTCGACCGGCAAGCGAGGCCAATACGTTTGGCTCCCACTTTGCGTTCCGTCCAAGTTTCGAGATCGGCTTTCGTTGGTTCAAGGAGACGCCAAGCTGTTTCAGCGCAACGGCCAGTGGTATGCCATGCTCCCTGTACGGATAACCCCAACGCCCACCGTCCGTGACGGAGAACCTACGTTCATCGGCGTTGACTTGGGCATCGTCCGCCATGCCACGGCTGCTTTGCCTGACAGGGTGGTGTGCTTCAACGGCAAGCCCTCCAGACACAAGCGGGAGCACTTTGCAGACCTTCGCAAACGTTACGGGCGGCACAAGCGAATGGACCGCATCAAGCGCAGCAAGGGCAAGGAAGCTCGCTGGATGCGCGACCAGAACCACAAGCTCAGCTACCAGCTTGTTGATCTTGCTGCGCAGTACCCGAATCCTGTCTTGGTGTTTGAACGCCTGGATGGGATTCGCCAACGAACGAAAGGCAGCAAGCGGTTCAACCGTATGATGTCTTCGTGGGCTTTCCGGCAACTGGTGGGTTTCGTTCGCTACAAAGCTGAGCGTATGAGCATCCCAGTTGTCTTTATTGATCCGCGCAAGACCTCGCAAAGCTGTTCCCGTTGCGGCCACACCGCGCGATCCAACCGCACCAAGCAGGCAAACTTTCGCTGTGTAAGCTGCGGGTATTGCAACAACGCCGATGCCAACGCCGCTTTCAACATCACTGCTCTTGGGCCAAGCGCCCTGGAGCAAGGGCCTTCTGACACGGCCCGGCTCGCTAAGAGCCAGACGCAGGCTCGCAAAGCTGCGCCCGATGTGGTCCCTGATCTTGCTGTCTCTTTGCATGGTCAAACCACAACCTCTCTTGGTTCCCGTGGAACCCCCGCCCTTTCGGGTTGGGGAGGATGTCAGTCGTACTTCTCCCGATAGTGGCGCACGATCAAGTAGCTGGCGATGTTGAGCAACAAAGTCATCACGAACAACAGCAGCCCGATGGCGAACAATGCGGACCAGATGAAGGCCGTGGCCTCGTGGTCGCCGGTGGCGATGTTGACGATGGTGGTGGTCAGGGTCATCATCGGCTGCAGCGGGTCGGGCGGCCATGCCGGGGTGCGCCCGGCGGCCAGGGCCACGATCATCGTCTCGCCGATGGCGCGCGACATGGCCAGGATGAAGGCCGCGCCCAATCCCGAAACCGCAGCCGGGATCACCACGCGGGTGGTGACCTCAAACTTGGTGGCGCCCAGCGCGTACGCGCCTTCGCGCAGCGAGCGGGGCACCGCATAGAGCACGTCCTCGCTGATCGAGGCCACCAGCGGCACGATCATGAAGCCCATCACCAGCCCCGCGGAAAGCCCGTTCCAAAAACCGACCAGGCAATCGCTCCCTGCGCAACCGGGGGTGATCAAGTCGTTCAGCAGCGGGGTGATGAAGCGCAAGGCGAAGAAACCGTAGACCACGGTGGGAATCCCGCCCAACAACTCCAAGAAAGGCTTCAATAGGCGCCGCACGCGCTCCGGGGCGTATTCGCTCAAGCAAACGGCGCTGAGCACCCCCAGCGGCAGGGCCACGATCAGGGAGATCGCCATGATCACCAGGGTGTCGGCCAGCAGGGCCAGCGTGCCGAAGCTGGTGGGCACGGTCAGCGGCGCCCAGCGCAGGGAGAACAGGAACTCCCACAACGACACTTTCTCAAAAAAAGGGACGCTGCCGCTGACGAACATCCAGACCGTCAGCGCGGTGACCCCCATGGCGGCCAGGCCACAGGAGAGCAGCACGGCGCGGATCAAGCCCTCTTTGAGGTAGCGCCCGCGCGGGGCCTTGAGCTTTACGTCCTCCATAGAAACGGGGGATGGGGAAGGCAAAACGTTGGTTTGTTGGTTCATAGCCGGCCCTGCCGCTGCAAAACAATATAAGGTGGGGCGCCTGCTTGAAGCAAGCGCCCCACGCTTTCCACATGGTCTACTCGAACTTACAGCCCGCAGTGGCTGAGGTACTTTTGCTCGATCTCGTCTTCGGACAAGCCGACGAACTGGCCGCCAAAGGCGGTGCCCGTCACGCGATTGTCCCAGCAGGCGCGGGCCGCCTCGCGCAGGGAGGGTGTGACGTTGACGTAACCGACGTCGGCGATGAACTCTTCGTTGCCGATGCGCTCTTCGGCCAGGTAGAAGTCCACGTAGGCATCCAGCGCCTCGCGCTCGCCGGACTGGGTGTTGACGTAGATGAACAGAGGGCGGGTCAAGGGCTGATAGGCAAACGAGCCGATGGTGTCCGGGTTGGGCAGGACGCCGTTGCAGCTACCGCCGCCGTTGGCCAAGGGGGACTTTCCGTTGACGGCGCGGCGGGCGTTGATCTCATCCAATGCGCCCTGGGGTGCGTCGATCAGGTCCAGGCGGGGGTCAATGGCCACGGACTGCACCAAGCCCTGGTTGTTCTGGAAGAAGGCAAACCCGAAATAGGTCAATGCAAAGGGATCGGCGCCGGTCTGCTCGGCAAGCAGCTGGTCCTCCTCGGTGCCGAAGTAGTCGGCGCGCGTGTCGCCGGCCGCACCGTTGAGGGCCTCGGTGAAGAAATCGAACGTGCCGGAGGTTTCAGCCGCGCCGGACAGCACAATGGCGGCGTTAGCAAAGCGGCTGCCCAATTGGTTCCAGGTGGTGACGAACCCTTCGGCCTCGCGGGCCCACAGCAGCTGCAGCTCGCCGGCGGTCAAGCAGGGGTCTCCCGAGCTGAAGATTTGGGTGTTGCGCGCGACGCCCACGGTCAGGCCGTCGAAGGCCACCAAGGATTCCACGTAATGGATGCCGTTGGTCTGGGCCGTGCTGATCTCGGAGGACTTGATCGCGCGGGAGGCGTCCGAGATGTCGGTCTCGCCCACGACGAAGCGGCGGAAGCCGCCGCTGGTGCCGGAGACGGCCACGGACACCTGCACGTCGGGGCGGACCTTGGCAAACTCCGCGGCCACTGCCGAGGTCACGGGCTCCACCGTGCTGGAGCCGTCCACGAGGATGGACTTGGAATCGGCAGAGGCGTTGGGCTGGGCTTGCAACGCCCCAGCGGCGGCGATGGTCGCGATCGCGGCGAAGGCGCAGAAACGACCGAAATGCTTGAGCAACTGGTTCATCTTGTTTCCTCCTGTTTTTGGGGAATGGTTTGCTGCTCGTTTGCTCCTTGACTATATACTTGCGCTCAGATATATATCTTGAGGTGCAAACCTTGTCAACGGGGGGGAAG
>DATCIV010000037.1:0-3723 GCA_036507575.1 Candidatus Bipolaricaulota bacterium
ACCTGCGACGATTTCCACGCGGTGATGGACTTGATCCAGTGGTCGGGCCGGCGCGTCCATTGGTTCGGCATCCCTCATTGCCGGGATGCCAAAACGGACCCGACCAAAAACGGCAAACTCTGCCACGATGCCGTCAACCGCCGCTACCTCGTTCAGCAGCTCGAGCGCGCGGCGCAGGTCTTGAGCCAGGCGCTGCAGCAGCCCTGGTCGCCCACCCAGCTGCAGGACGCCATCGCGCGGGTGAACCGGCTGCGCGCCACGGTGGACCGGCTGCGCCATCTGACCTTCTCCGCGCCCAGGGCGCCGCTGCCCGCGGTCGAGGCGTACTACGCGGAGTACGCACTGCTCCACTACTACGGCGACCTGGAGGAGTGCCAGCGCGTGTTGGACCACTTGCTGGCCACGGTGGAACAGCGCGTGCGCGCACAGCAAGGGGTCTTGCAAGAAGACGCACTCAAGGTGGTGTGGATCTCGCCCACGCCGGACCCGCGCGTGCTCGACTTTTGGGAAAGCGTGGGAGGCCGGGTGGTGGGCACGGAATACCTGAACCGCCAATCGCTGCTGCCCCTGCGCACGGACGTGCCGCCGCTTGAGGCGCTTGCCGAGGCGTTGTTGCACGGGTCGCTGTTTGGCACGACGCGCCGGCGCACCGGCACGGTGCTCGAGCAGTGCCATCGCTACGGCGCCCAAGGCGTCATCATCAGCAGCACCTTTGGCGCCTCCCACTGCGCGGCGGAGACGGGGTTGCTGGCGTATCTGGTCAAGCGGGCGGGGCTGCCGGTGCTGCACTTTGAGGTGCCCTTCACCGGCGCACAGCTGTCCGGCCAGGTGCGCACGAGGCTGGAGGCGTTTGCCGAGCTGCTCAGGGGGCGATCGTGATCCGCATCGAACAGACGCCGGCGGAGCGGGTGCGCTTGCTGCTCATGGACGAGCGGCCCGACCGGCTGATCACCTACCCGCTGATCACGTCGCACGCGGCCCGCGTGCTTGGCGTCCCCGTGCGACAATACGTCAGCGACTCCAAGCTCATGGCCGAGGCGCAGGTGGCGGCCTGGCAGCGCTACGGCCACGACGCGCTCGCCATTTTCACCTCGGTGGGGATTTTGGCCGAGGCGCTGGGCTCGACGCTGGATTACCCCGAGGAGGACATCCCCTACCTGGCGGCGCCCGCGCTTGAAACGATTTCATTGGAGGAGATCGAGCGCCTGGCCGCAAGCGAAGGGGAGTGGCTCGGGCGGGGAAAACTGCTGATGTACCTCGACGTGGTCGAGCGCTGCCATGAGGCGGTGGGCGATCGCGTGGCGGCGGTGACCTACATTCCCGCACCGTTCACCACGGCGGCCATGCTGATGGGGGTGGAGCAATTCCTGATGACGTTGATCGAAGACCCCTCAAAAGCGCGCGCGCTGCTGACGCTTTGCGCCCACGTCTCGCAGCGCTACGCGGTGCGCGCCCTGGAGCGCGGCGGGCTGCCGATGCTGGCCGATCCGCTGGCCTCGGGCAGCGTGATCAGCGCGCAGTTTTACAGAGAATTCGTCAAGCCGTACACGCGCCACGTGCTTGGCCATCTGCGCGCGCGCTACGACCTGGACACGATGCTGCACGTGTGCGGGCGCACAGACGCGTTGTTGGAGGAACTCGGCGATTGCCAAGCGGAACTCTTAAGCCTGGACCAAGTGGACCTTGCCCAAGCCAGCGAGGTGCTGGGTTCTCGGGTGCGCTTGATCGGAAACCTGAACCCCTCGCTCTTGCTTGGCTCGGATCAGGAAGCGATCCGCCGCGAGCTTGGGCGGATGATCGAAATCGGAAAACGCGTGCCCAAGGGCTTTATCGCGGCCACCGGCTGCGAGGTGCCCATCGAGGCCCCGCCGGAAAACGTCGAGCTGTTCGTGCAGACGTGCCGGCGGCTGGGGACGCTTGAGGAGGTGGAAGCATGATCACGGCCGGCATTGACATCGGCTCGCGCACGACCAAGGCCGTGTTGCTCAATCAGAAAAATATCCTGGCCCGCCAACTGGAACTGACGACCTGGGCGCGCGCGGATCAGGCCCGGAAGCTGCTGGATCAGCTCATCGCGCAGTCTGGCCTGGAGCGTGCTCAAGTGGGAGCGGTGTGGGTGACGGGATACGGGCGCGTGTCGGCGCCCTTTGCCGACGGACAGGCCACCGAGATCACGTGCCACGCCAAGGGCGCTTATTTTCTCGATCCAACCATCAGCACCGTGATTGACGTGGGCGGGCAGGACTCCAAGGTGATCCGGCTGGAGGCGGGGCAGATCAGCGATTTTCGCATGAACGACCGCTGCGCCGCCGGGACGGGAAAGTTCTTGGAGGAACTGTCGCAGACGCTGGGCCTTGAGCTTGAGGAGTTCGTGCGCCGCGGGCAACAGGCGCGCCAGGCGGCCAAGATCAGCAGCATGTGCACGGTGTTCGCCGAGAGCGAGGCCATCGGCCTGTTGGCTGAAGGGGTGCCGCTGGAGGACGTCATCCTGGGCTTGCACCGCTCGATCGCGGGGCGGCTGTGCGATCTGGTGCGCGCAGTGGGCGTGGAACCCAAGGTCGCCTTCAGCGGGGGCGGCGCCAAGAACGCCGTGCTGCGCCGCGAGCTTGAGGTCCTGTTGCAGCAGCCGATCCAGGCCCTGGACGACCCGGAGTACACCGGCGCGCTGGGCGCGGCGTTGCTTGCTCGGGAGAAAGATGAGAAATCCTGCGTATGGGCGAAGCATTTTTGAAGTCACAAAATGCTTCGCCCCTACAAAAGCGTTCACGCCAGCGCGCTCACATACATCGCTTTGGCAAGCGCCGGCTCAACCGCCAGCTCGGTTTGATGGAACCTGAGGATGACGGCGGGCTTGCGCTGAAGCACGGTCAGCTGCACGCCCGGCACCAGGCCGTAGGCTGCGAGTCGCTGCAGCTCGTGCTCAGAGATGCCGTCGTAGCCCACCAAGCGCGCGCGCTCCCCTGCCCGAAGCGCGTCCAACGTCAGGGACGAAACCATCCCGCAAGAGGGCGTAACCGGCGATGCTGCTTGGGAAGATGAAAAACATTCCGAGCGCAGGCTGTGGTAGCCGCACGCCGGGCAGCGCAACAGCTTCAGGCGACACCCGCGGTTCAGCCGGTACAGCGGGCAATGGCCACAGGCGCTTGCCTGCTGCGACTCATCCCACACCGTTTTGCACATGGGGCAGCGCATCAAGACCTCGCAATCCATCTTGCAACCGCGTTGACCAGCGCGCCCACCAGGAACGCGTACGGCATCACGAAAGCCACGATCCCCAGCGCCACGCGCCAGCCGCGCTCGCGCGCGATCACGAGCACGTTGGCGATGCAGGGCACAAACAGCGTGATCACCACCAGGCTCACCAGCACTTGAACGATGTCCAGTTGCCCGGCCTGCTGCAGGGAATACAGCCCCGCCGCGCCGTAGTCGCGCCGGAAAAAACCCATCACAAACGCGTTCGTCGCCTCCCCCGGCAACCCCAGCAGACCCTCCACCACAGGCTGAGCGGCAGCGCGCAGCGCCGCCAGAGCTCCCAGCTTATCGAGGATGAACAACGCCATCGTGCCGATCACAAACAGCGGCACGACCTCGGTGGCGTACCAGCGCAGGCGCAGCAGCGTCTTCTTGAAAATGTTTCCAAAGCGCGGCCAGCGCAGCGGGGGAAGCTCCATCACAAACGCAGCAGACTCGCCGGGCAGGAGCTTGGAAGCCAGCCGGCCCACA
>DATCIV010000038.1:0-2794 GCA_036507575.1 Candidatus Bipolaricaulota bacterium
GGACGCAGCACTTCTCCGTGTTCGTCCGCCGCGAGGTCAGACACAAGAGCAGCTGCCTGGGGTCTTAAGCGCATCCGGACGCATCGCGCCTTTTAGATCGGGCTCGACCGTTGCGTCGACGTAGGCTGCCTTCACCAAACCCTCATGAAGGGCTCACCCATTTCCCACCCGTTCACTGGACAATGAATACGTCTCATGCTGCGGCCATGCCGCGGCATGGCCGGGGCGGTTTGCCCGCGGGCGGAAGGCGGCGTATCGTGAAAAATGTCAACGACCCGCCCCGTAAACGGGGCAGGCTTTCAACTGCGATGGGTGCGTTGCTTGGGGGCCGGTTGACGACGGCCTCTCCGACGGCGCGAACTGAGACTCTGCCCGCCGGAGCAAATTATGACAAGAATTGAGATCAGCATGAGCGCGATGACCGCAAGTAGCACAGGAGAACCGATGACCAGAGCGAGAGCCAAGCTGACCGCACTTAGAGCAGGCCTTGGAAGTGTAAGCAGGGTCAATGTAGACCACGTTGATGCCCTCCCAAGCAGCTTTGTATTCGACAAAGCTCTGGAGTTGGCGAAAGGCCCAAGAGTGGTGCGCGGCTCGTTGTTCTTTGCGCACTTTTGTCCTGTCTCGTATGTGCGTCAGGTCTTCCAGCACTATTGTGTCTCCTGGCTGAAGCGAATCTACGATCTGCTTGCTGATACAGTGATTCAAGTCACGCATCCAGCGTTGTTCTCTGCCAGACAGCCGTTTCAGCACCCTGCGAGAGGATGCAGTGCCTTTAGCTTGGAGAGACTCGCGGACTGCGCGAAACTCACGTCTGATGTGCATGGCTTGTTTGCCGCTGAACTTGAGCCCTGTGCTGGTGCTGGCAAGGTTGGCAATACCAACGTCTACGCCAACGGTCTTCCCCTTACGCCCAGTAGGATTGGGCGCAGGACATTCTTCGGACAACACGATGTTGATATAAAACTCGCGCTTACTAGTGTAATTGAGCGTTGCAGAAGTAGGCTTTTGGCCAGCCAGCCAGCCGCGCTGATAGTTGCCAATGTCCAGCCTGATCTTGCGCCTGCCCGCCATAGTGCTGACGTTCGCTCCAAAGTCGTCGCCCAGCACGATCAGACGGAACAAGTGGTTGTCCAGATCGAGCGACGTAGGTCTGAACAGCTTGGGCTTGCGCCGCTTGTGCTTAGCAGCCTTAATCGCACCGGTTACACGCGGGAAGCAGCGGCAAACGTAGTTCGACGTAAGACCATAGCGTTCTTTGAGCGTGTAGTAGCACTCGTGGTGCAGGGTAATGTTGTTGGTGATTCCCTTCTCAAGTGCTACATCGAGCGCATCGTTGCACGCCTGAGAATACTTAAGCAACGTATCCAACAGCGCTCCTCTGTCATCAGATGTGACTTGGAGCTTGCATTTCACGGTCTTTACGAGTTCCACGATAGTTAAGTATAGCATAAGTGTGAGGTGAATTCCCAGCCTATCGGCTGGCAGGCAATTCCACCCGCCCCATGAATGGAGCGGATCGCCTTGCCTGATTTTCTATGCAAAAGGTGCTGGTGGTGGACGATGAGGCCAAGCTCGTGCGGCTCATCCAGGCTTACTTGCAGGAGGCGGGCTTCAAGGTGGTCACCGCCTTCGACGGCTCGCAGGCCCTGCAGCAGTTCGAGCGGGAAAGCCCGGACTTGATCGTGCTGGACCTGATGCTGCCCCAGCTCGACGGCCTGGAGGTGGCGCGGCGCGTGCGCCAGAAGTCCAACGTGCCCATCATCATGCTCACCGCGCGCGTGGCCGAGACCGAGCGCGTGGTGGGCCTTGAGCTGGGCGCGGACGATTACGTGACCAAGCCGTTCAGCCCGCGCGAGCTGGTGGCCCGCGTGCGCGCCGTGCTGCGGCGCGGCAGCCACCCGCCGGCAGCGCAGAAGGTCGAGTCGGGACGCCTGCGCATCGACGTGGACGGCCACCAAGCCAGCATCGACGGCCACGCGATGGAGCTCACCCCTTCGGAGTTCACCCTGCTGCTGACCATGGCCCAGCAGCCCGGTCGCGCCTTCACGCGCCGGCAACTCATGGAAGCCATCACGGCCTCCGGCTACGCCACGGTGGAGCGCGCCATCGACACCCACATCAAGAACCTGCGGCGCAAGATCGAGGACGACCCGGTCAACCCCTGCTACATCCACACCGTGCGCGGCGTGGGCTATAAGTTTCAAGGCTGATCATGCCCTCGCCCAGTGAAGCCGCCAAGCCAACGCCGAACGTCGAGGCGCCAACCCATACGCAGCCGTCGCCGGGGAAGCTCAAGGCGCTGTGGATGCGCATCCCCTTTCGCTACAAGCTGGTGGGGGCCTTCTTCTTGGTGATCGCGCTTGGCATCGTGTCGATCTATTTCGTGAACAACTACAACTTGATCCAGCAATTCTCCAAGTTCAACTCCGAGCGCTTCAACCAGCGCGCCGAGCAGCTGGCCCCCGTGCTCTTGTACTACTACGAACAAACGGGCAGTTGGGACGATTTGTTGGCCGAATTCGCGCAACCTCCGTCGGCGCCTGGGGCGGGGCGCCGCATTCTTTCGCTGTCGCGCGAGCAGCTGTTCCTGTTCGAGTTCTTGCGGGTGGAAGAGATCATCATCGCCGACGCAAGCGCCACCGTGATCTTCGATTTCGGCCAAACGCTGCTGGGCCAGCAGTTGCCGAAAGCGATATTGAATCAGGGGTTTCCTCTGGTGTACGAGGACCAGACCGTCGGAACGCTGCTGAGCGGCGTGACCTTGGAACGTTTCACGCCGCTGGCTCAGCAG
>DATCIV010000039.1:0-4111 GCA_036507575.1 Candidatus Bipolaricaulota bacterium
CAAGGGCGACGCGGCATGTTCGATTTCTTTGCCGATCGCAGCGCCTTGGAGCTCGATGCGGTCAACGCGGCCGGCGCCGCCATCGGCGATCGGATTCTCTTGAACATTCGGGACGAACGTAGCGTTATTAAGGGCGCCATATTGGTCTATTTGCTGCCCGGTTTCCTGTTCTTGGCAGGCTTGTTCAGCGGGGGCTGGCTGGCAAAACGGTGGTGGCTGGCGACGGGCGACCAAGAGATTTTGGCTCAATTGCTCGGAGGAGTTGCCATGCTGTTGTTCGCCTACCTGGGGGTCAAGCTCTATCTTGGGATCAAAGGGACAGATGAGTACGTCCCGCAC
Organism: Candidatus Bipolaricaulota bacterium; assembly: GCA_036507575.1. Lineage (GTDB taxonomy): Bacteria > Bipolaricaulota > Bipolaricaulia > RBG-16-55-9 > JAJCYT01 > DATCIV01. The sequence goes on from DATCIV010000039.1 coordinate 340, forward strand.
GTGACGCAAGTACTCAGACAGGCCACGCCGGACCATGTGATCCACCGCTTGCCTACCCCCTAGTCCCCGTAAGGATCCACGTCCACTGTCACCTGCGCTTCGAGGTTCAAACGCTTTAGCGTCTCAAGCAAAGTGCCTTGTACAGAGTCTGGCTCGACCGTCTTGATCATGAGTTGCGCCCGCCATCGGCCGCGCCAGCGCGCCGGCACGGTGGCCGCCGGCCCGAGCACTTGGAAGGGATGCAGCGCGTCTTTCAGCGCAACGGCCATTTGCCAGCAGCGCTCCTGGCTGTGGTGAGCCAGTTCCAAACGGATCAGGTGCACGTAGGGCGGATAGCCAAGGTCTTTGCGCAGGGACAGTTCCGCTTGAGCGAAGCCTGCATAATCCAGTTGTGCGGCGTGCCGGATGGCATAATGATCTGGATGTCGCGTCTGCAAGATGACGCAGCCGCGGCGCACCCCTCTACCCGCTCTGCCCGCCGCCTGGCTGATCAGCTGGAACGTGCGTTCGGCGGCCCGGTAGTCGGGCACGCTGAGCAAGCCATCCGCATCCACGATCCCGACCAATTGGACATGGGGAAAGTCGTGACCTAGAGCAATCATCTGCGTGCCAAGCAGGATGTCGAGCCGTCCCTGACGAAATTGCTCGAGCAGCAGGCCGTGCTGCCCGCGCTTGATTGCATCCGAGTCCATGCGCGCCACGCGCGCGCCGGGAAAACGACGGCGCACGCTGAGCTCGACCTGTTGTGTGCCCAGCCCGCACAGCGCCAGCTCGCCGCCGCAGCGCGCGCAGCGTTGCTGATGCTGGCGATAGTTGCAATAGCGGCAATGCAACTGGTGCGGGCGCAGATGATAGGTCAGGGCGATGTCGCACTGAGGGCACCGCTGCGTCTGACGACAGCGTCTGCAAAACGCCGTGCCGAACCCGCGTCGGTTGAGAAACAGGATCGCCTGCCCCTGCTCGTCCAGCACCTCTTGCAGCGCGCGCTCCAAGGAGCTGCTCAGACTCTGTTTCTGGGCGGCCATGTCCACGAGCTCCACGTGGGGCGGGGGAGCCTGCACCACCCGCTGCGGCAGGTCCAAGCGCGTGAGCGACCCGACCTGCGCCCGGTGGAACGATTCCAGCGAGGGGGTGGCGCTCCCCAAGATGAGCACGGCCCGTTCCAGGCGCGCGCGCTGCAAGGCGACCTCGCGCGCCTGATAGCGAGGTTCTGGAGCATCCTGCTTGTAAGTCGGTTCGTGCTCTTCATCCATCACAATCAAGCCAAGCCGATCCACAGGCAGCAGGCAGGCCATGCGCACCCCCAGAAGCACCTGAGCGCGCCCTTGGCGCAGCCGCTGCCACTCCGCGGCGCGCTGAGACTCGGTCAACCCGCTGTGCACAACGGCCAGCGCATCGCCCAGGCGATGGCGCGCCCGTGCAATCAGCTGGGGCGTGAGGGAAATCTCCGGCACGAGCATCAAAGCCGACTTGCCCATGGCCAACGCATGCTGAACGGCGTGCAAGTAGACTTCGGTCTTCCCGCTGCCGTTCACGCCGTGCAGCAAGAAGCTTCCTTCTCCTCGCACCAGGGCGGCTTTGACCTGCTCCACCGCTGCACGCTGCATGGAGGTCAGCGCAAGCGCTGGGGCGTGCTCCTGCAGGGGACTTTGGAATGGCTCTTTCGATTTTGCGCGCACGGCCACAAACCCCTTCTTTTGCAGTTGGACGAGCGGTCCGTTTGAGCTGCCCGCCGCCTTAAGCAGTTCGCTCACCGTCGGCAACGGCGTGTGCAACAGTCGCTGCAGGAGCATGGCCTGCTGGGGCGCAGCCGCTTTGAGGTGTTCTATCGCTTGCAGCGTTTCAGACAAAGTGCACGCCAGTTGCACCACCTTGCTGCGGGATGGTTTGGGATGAGCCAGGCTCTGAGGCGCCATGGCCTGAAGCACCACGCCCAGCGGGCACACGTAATGCTGGGAAATCCAACGGGCCAGTTGGAGGTGGAGTTGGCTGAACGTGGGCTGTTCATCCAAACAATCGCGGATGTCCTGCAATCTTCCAGGAAATTCGCTGACGGACTTCGTGTTCACCACGGTGCCTACGAGCCGCTCCTTGCCGAAGGGAACCAATACGCGCACGCCGGGCGAAAGATCGCCCAGCGCGGGTGGAATTCGATAGTCGAATAACCGGTCCACCGGGCGCGGAACGGCGACCTCAGCGATGGGGTTGGCCATGCGAATCAGCATACTGACCGAGGCAGCCGGCCACAAAGATCTTGCGTGCAGGTGCGCCGAGAAGCTATAATCTCGCACCATCCGGAGGGATGACCGAACGGCAAGGAGCCGGTCTCGAAAACCGGTACGGCCCCAAAGGCCTTCGGGGTTCGAATCCCCGTCCCTCCGCCAGAAGCTGCCCTTCACCTGCGATTGGGCAAACGACGTGGGCGGTGAAACCGCAGATTAACAAGCCCACTTGATCTTTGCCGCCTTGCGGATTGAAACCCATTTTCGATGGCCGTACAATGCAATCGTATACCCGAAAGGAGCGCGATCACCATGGCAGATAAGGGCACGTTTACCGTGAAATCGGGCTTGGCCGAGATGCTCAAGGGCGGCGTGATCATGGACGTGACCAACGCCGAGCAGGCTCGCATCGCTGAGGACGCCGGCGCCGTGTCCGTCATGGCACTGGAGCGCGTGCCGGCCGACATTCGCGTGCAGGGCGGCGTGGCCCGCATGTCCGATCCGCTCCGGATCAAGGAGATCATCCAAACCGTTTCGATCCCGGTGATGGCCAAAGCCAGGATCGGCCATTTCGTCGAGGCGCAGATGCTCGAAGCGCTGGGCGTGGATTACGTGGACGAATCCGAGGTGCTCACCCCCGCCGATCCCTGGCATCACATCGACAAGTGGGCGTTCAAGGTTCCCTTTGTCTGCGGCGCGCGCGATCTGGGCGAGGCCTGCAGACGCCTGCAGGAGGGCGCGGCCATGATCCGCACCAAGGGGGAAGCCGGCACCGGCGACGTCATCGAAGCGGTGCGCCACATGCGCTTGATCAACAAGCAGATCCGCGCCGCCCACAGCATGAACGACGACGAGCTTTACCACTACGCCAAAGAGCTTCAGGTTTCCGTGGAAGCGCTCAAACTGGTTCGCGAGCAGGGGCGCTTGCCGGTGGTGAATTTCGCCGCAGGAGGCATCGCCACGCCCGCCGACGCGGCCATGATGATGCAATTGGGCTGCGACGGCGTGTTCGTGGGCTCGGGGATTTTCAAGTCGACCGACCCGGCCAAGCGCGCCCGCGCCATCGTGCTTGCCGTCACCTATTTCCGAGATCCACTCAAGCTGGCCGAGATCTCCGAAGGGCTGGGTGAGCCGATGAAGGGCACCGCCGTACATTCCTTGTCTGAATCCCAGTTGCTGCAAACCCGCTGAGCGGGCATCGTTAGCGCCATGCGCATTGGAGTGCTGTGCCTGCAAGGGGATTTTCGAGAGCACGTCTCCATGCTCGAGCGTTTGGGCGTGGCAGTCGCCGATGTGCGCCTGCCCGCAGATCTGGAGCACACACACGGGTTGATCCTGCCTGGAGGGGAGAGCACGGCGCTGCGCAGGTTGCTGAGCTACAGCGGCCTGGATCGCGCGATCGCCGAGCGCGCAGCACGGGAGGAGTACGGGCTGTACGGCACCTGCGCCGGCATGATCCTGATGGCCAAATCACTGCGCGACGGGCGGGGCGTCGAGCCGTTGGGCCTCATGGACATCACGGTGGCTCGCAACGCGTACGGGCGCCAACT
>DATCIV010000040.1:0-2197 GCA_036507575.1 Candidatus Bipolaricaulota bacterium
TGGATCGACTCAGGAGGCGCGCTGCGCGTCGGGCCGCAGAGCGCGGGAGCCGACCCGGGCCCGGTTTGCTATGGGCGCGGCGGTAAAGAACCCACGGTCACCGACGCACAGCTCGTGTTGGGGCGGTTGGACCCCAACGTACCGCTGGGGGATATCGTGGAGCTGGACCTGACGGCCGCTCGGCGCGCCATCGAGCAACGCGTCGCGCGCCCCTTGAACCTATCGCTTGAGCAGGCAGCCTCGGGCATCTTGGCGGTGGCCGACGCGCACATGGAACGGGCCATCCGGCTGATGTCCATCGAGCGCGGGCACGACCCCAGAAAATTCGCACTGCTGGCCTTCGGCGGCGCCGGCCCCTTGCACGCGGTTACCCTGGCGGCGCGGCTTGGCATCCCGCGCGTGATCCTGCCCCACGCCGCCGGGGTGCTTTCGGCGTTTGGCTTGCTGACGGCCGACCTGGCCCATCACTTCGTGCACACGGTGCTGCAGCGGGAAGGGCGAATTCGCTGGAAGGCGCTCAACGACCAATACGCAGCTTTCGAAGCGCAGGGCAGGCAGCGACTGGCGTCCGACGGGGTCGCGAGCAAGCGCATGAAGTTCTACCGTTCGGCCGATGTGCGTTATGCAGGTCAATCGTTTGAGCTCCCCGTTCCCGTGCCGGCCCGCACGCTGGGACCACGGGATCTGGCAAAGATCAAGGCTGACTTTCATAAAGCCCACCTGGCGCAGTACGGCCATGCAAATGCGCAAGAATCTATTGAGATCGTGAACCTCAGGCTGAAAGCCATTGGCGCGGTGGATAAGCCGTCGTTTCCCAAGCTAAAAGAGAAGGCGGCAAAACCCAAACCTTTGAGTCACCGGAAGGTTTTCTTCCCGCAAACCGGCTGGGCGCAATGCCCCTGCTTTGAGCGCGAGTCCATGCGCTACCCCGTCAAGCTGAGGGGACCCGCAATCCTGGCGGGGAAGGAATCCACCGCGGTCCTGTTCCCGCGCCATATTGCAACCGCTGACCCGTATGGTCATCTGATCGTGGAGGTGCGATGAAAGAACGCGCAGTGGACGCGGTGACGCTCGAGGTGGCGCGCGGGGCGCTGTCGGGCATTTCTGAGGAGATGCAGGCCGCCTTGGTGCGCTCCAGCTACAGCCCCAACATCAAGGAGCGGCGCGACTGCTCGTGCGCGCTGTTTGACGCACAGGGCCGCATGATGGCACAGTCCGAGAGCATCCCCGTCCACCTGGGCTCGATGCCCTTTTCGGTGGCCGCGGCGCTTGAGAAGTTTCCCAAGCCTGCGCCGGGGGACACCATCGTGCTCAACGATCCTTTTCACGGCGGTGCGCACCTGCCGGACATCACGTTCGTCACGCCCGTTTACCTTGAGCGAAGGCTGATCGGATTTGCCGCCAACCGCGCGCACCACGCCGACGTCGGCGGGATGACGCCGGGCAGCGTCTCCGGCAGCGCCACCGAGATCTACCAAGAGGGACTTCGAATCTTCCCGGTGCGATTGTGGCGCAAAGGCAAGGTGGACGGCGATCTGCTCGATTTGATCTTGGCCAACGTGCGCACCCCAAAAGAGCGCTTGGGGGACTTGCGCGCCCAACTGGCTGCAAACGCCGTGGGCGGCAAGCGGTTGGTCGAGCTGGTACGGGGCCACGGCATCTCTTCCTTTGCGCGCATCGTGGACGCCCTGTTGGACTACTCCGAAAGGCGTATGCGCGACGGATTGAAAAAACTGCCCAAGGGGACGTATCGCTTCGAGGATTTTCTAGACGATGATGGCAGGGGCAACGCTCACCTGCCCATCCGGGCGGCCGTCACACTCAAAGGCGATCGCATCACGGTGGACTTCAGCGGCAGCGCGCCACAGGCGCAGGGGCCCATCAACGCGGTGTACGCCGTCACCGCCTCGGCCACGTACTACGCCGTGCGCTGCTTCACCGATCCGGACATCCCAGCGAACGAAGGGTGCTATCGGCCTGTGAAGCTGATCGCACCGCAAGGCACGATCGTCAACGCCTTGTCGCCTGCGCCGGTGGTGGGGGGCAATCTGGAGACCTCGCAGCGCATTGTGGACGTCTTGTTGGGGGCCCTGGCGCAGTTGGACCCGCGGCGGGCGCTTGCCGCCTGCCAGGGCACGATGAACAACCTCACGCTGGGAGGGATGAATCCCCGCACGGGCACGCCGTATACGATTTA
>DATCIV010000041.1:0-3884 GCA_036507575.1 Candidatus Bipolaricaulota bacterium
GGGCAGGTGCGCCGCCGGGCGGCATGTACGTGCTCTGATCCCAGTTCAACAACGAGCTGATGTAACCGAGATCCCCGATCTCCATCAGTTTCGACTTCAACTGCTCCATCTTTTTTTTCATCGTTTTATCCACGCGCCGTCTCCTCTCAACTGGCAAACTTGTTCCGAGTCGTTCGTCCAGTATAACCTTACGCAAAGACCGCGTCACATCGAGAAAAAGGAGCATGGTTATGTCCGTGTTGTACGAACCAAGCGATGGCATCGCAACCATCACCATCAACCGGCCCCAGGCCCACAACGCCCTCGATCCCGCCACCAGCCAGGAGCTGACGCAGTGCTGGCTGCGCTTCCGCGACGACCCCTCCGTGCGCGTAGCCATCCTCACCGGCGCGGGGGAGCACGCGTTTTGCGCAGGGGCTGACTTGGCCAGGATGCCGGAGTTCTTGCGCCTGAGCGCCATCGAGCGTCGCACTCAGCGCGAATGCGACTATGGGCTTGGCGGCATCACCAGAAACCTCCCGCTGTGGAAGCCCACCATCGCCGCCATCAACGGCCACTGCTACGGCGGCGGGCTGGAGTTGGCGCTGGCGTGCGACATCCGCATCGCCGCCGACACCGCGCAACTGGGGTTGCTGGAGTGCAAGTGGGGCATCATCCCCGGTCAGGGGGGGACGCAACGTCTGCCGCGAGCCGTGCCGCCCAACATCGCGCTGGAGATGATCCTCACCGCCGAGCGCATCAGCGCTCAGCGGGCATACGAGGTCGGGCTGGTCAACCACGTGGTGCCGTTGGTTCAACTGTTGGACAAAGCCAGGGGTATCGCAAACAAGATCGCCCAAAACGCGCCGCTTGCGGTGCGGGCGGCCAAGGAGGCCGTGTACCGAGGGCTGGATCTGGCGCTTGAGGAGGGAATGCGGGTCGAACAATGGCTTGCTGACCCGTTGCGCGATACTCAGGATGTTCGGGAGGGAATGGCCGCTTTTCGCGAAAAGCGCGCACCGCGCTACACTGGAGCCTGAGCGCTTGAGACGGGGTTTGGCTTTCGTCGCAAGAATGCCTATACTGCCTCAGACGCACCACCCATCGGGAGGTAAGATGTTCAAGAAAGCGCTGGTGCCGTTGGACGGCTCAACGGCGGCAGAATCGGTTCTGACATACGCATCACACTTGGCGCAAGCGCTGGACATTCCGCTGGTCGCGCTGGCCACCGCCGGCTCATATGCGCCGCCTCAAGGGTCCACTTCATCCGCCCCCAACGCACAGGCGTACCTGCAGGAGGCGGTCAAACGCTGCGTGGGCGCTCGCGCCAAGGTGGAGTCGCTGGTTGGCGCGGGTCGGCCTGCGGAAGACATCATCCGAGTCGCAGAGCAGCAAGGGTGCGGCCTGATCGCCATGGCCGCCCGCGGCGAAGGCCAAGCCGATCGCGGACTGCTGAGCGACGTGACCATGAAGCTCCTGTATTCCTCCCCCCTCCCTTTGCTGGTGGTGAATCCGGACAAGGTCGCCCAGCACGTGAAGGCGGGGCTGTCCGCCTGTCACCTGGTCGCCCCCATGGACGGCTCCCCGTTCGGGGAGACGGTGCTGCCCTATGTGGAACACCTCGCGCAGCGGCTTTCCACCCAGGTAAGCCTGGTGCGCACCGTCGAGAGCGTGCATCCCACCGCTTACATGGTGGAGCCGACCATGGCCACGGCCATGGTCCAGGTGGGCATCGATCTGGATCAGGAAGCCGCCGATTACCTGCAGCGCATCGCCGAGGAGCTCAAGCGAGAGAAGGTGTCGACCCAGACCAAGGTGCTCAAAGGGGCTCCGGCGCAAAGCATCGTGCAATGGACGAGCAAATTGCCGCTCCACATGATCGTCATGTCCACGCACGGTCACTCGGCGCTCGCGCGCTGGTTCATCGGCAGCGTGACCGAAGCCACGGTGCGCACGAGCGAGGACATGGTGCTCATCATCCCGCGCAAGCACGGCAGACGCCACGCCATCGAGGTCACGGAGCTGCTGGAGCGAGCGCCGCTGTTCTCCGGCCTCACCCGCAGCGACCTGGAGAGCGTGGCCCAGACCGCGTCCATCCGGCCTTATCGCACGGGGGAGATCGTGGTGCGCGAGAGCGACCGCGCGGGCGGCTTTTTCATCGTGGCGTCGGGCCGGGTGGAAGTGATCAAGGCCCTGGATACGCCTCGCGCCAAGAACCTGGGAACCCTGGGACCCGGCGAGTTCTTTGGAGAAATGGCCATGCTCGACGACCACCCGCGCTCTGCAACCGTGCGCGCCCTGGAGGACACCGAATGCGTGTTGATCCGCCGCTCCGATTTCGCAGCCGAGCTGCAGCGACGCCCCCAGATCGCGGTCGCGATGTTGGCGGAGTTGGTCAAGCGCTTGCGCGAAGCGCGCGAAAGCCTGACGGAGTGAGGAGGGGGTGATGCAGCTGTTTCGCCGCTCGGACCAAGCAGATTTCCTCAAAAAGATTCCATTGTTCAGCGAGCTGAGCAAGCGAGAGCTGGCGCTGATCGCCAAGCACCTGGACGAAGTTCAATTGGAAGCAGGCCAGGTGCTTGCGCAGGAGGGCCGGCTGGGCATGGAATTCATCATCATCCTCAGCGGCAGGGCGCAGGTGCACAAGCGCGGCAAGGTGGTGGGCCATTTGTCCGACGGCGATTTCTTCGGCGAAATCTCACTGATCGACCAAGGCCTGCGCACCGCCACCGTGACCTCCCAGACGCCGATGACGCTGATGGTCATGCACGCCCGTTCCTTCCGGCCGCTGCTCGACGGCATCCCCGGCCTGGCCAAAAAAATGGTGTATGCCCTGTGCGCCTATCTGCGCGCGGCCGAAGAGGAGCTGGCCAAGCTGCGCTGAAGTGTTCGGATTTTCGTGCCCGGCGCGCATGATTGTCCGCGATTCGAAGATGAACTATACTTCAAGCATCCTCAAGTCATGAAACCCAAGGAGGGAATTGCATGCGCAAGCATTCAGTCGTGTTCTCAGCCGGACTGGCGATGAGTTTGTTCCTGAGCCTCATGCTGCAGGCGAACTACCCCGGTCAAGGCCAGGAAGGCACCATCACGCTGCTCAGTGTGCAGGACAAGATCACCCTCTTGTATCATGACAATCTCAGCGCCGACTGGCTGCCGTTGCTGCGCTCGAGCGCGCCAACCGGCCGCTCTCCCCTGGTCGCCGTCGTGGACCAGGCGCGCGCCCAAGCGCAGCGACTGATGCTGCTGTACCTGGGCAGCGCGCCCGCGCAGATGGATGGTTCCTTGCAGGACGTCGTCCAGCTCATGAACTCGAGCGGCTATGACCTCTCCGCTTTGGGGGCTTACGAGTTGTCCCAGGGCGAAGCCGAGCTCGCCGGGGCCGTCATGAGCGCGCGCTTCCCCTACTTGGCTTCAAACCTGGAGCTTGCCGGCGGCTCGCTTGCCGGCCTGGCTTGGCCGTTCAGCACGACGACGCTCGAAAGCTTGAGGGCCGGGGCCAACGGCAGGCGCATCTACGACGGCTTGTTGGTGGACGTTGCGGGCTTAAACGTTTGCTTCTTCGGCTTGATTGACCCTGCCGTCTCCTATGCCCACAAAACCTCCGATCTGTCGGCGGCTGCCCAGCGCCTGGTCCAGACCTGCAAAGCCAATCAGTCCGAATTGATCGTGGGTCTGCTGCATCGCTCCCCGGCTGCTTCGCTGGATCGCTATGATCTGTCCGGCGTGGACGTGCTCATCATCGGCGGCGCCGATGATGCGTTGAACGCACAGGCCGGCCTGAACGCCAACGTCAAGGAAACGAGCAAATCGCTGTGGGTTCAGGTCTCCGGGCAGACCCGCGCCCTGGGCAAGCTGGATCTGTCCATGGCCGACGGGCAGATCTCCACGTTTGAGCACGATCT
>DATCIV010000042.1:0-5866 GCA_036507575.1 Candidatus Bipolaricaulota bacterium
CCCGGAGCTGCCGCCGTCGTCCATCACGGTGACCACGGCCGTGGTGTTGGCCGTCCAGGCTTTGAGGCCCCGCAGCAGCGAGGACAGCCCCGTGCCGCCGCCCACTGCCGCAAGCCGGGGACCGCGGCTCAGGCGCGTGCGGCTGTAGAGCACCTCGGAAGCACGACCCTCTGCCTCCGGCGACACGCCGCGCACGATGGCGTGGATGATGCGGTTGATGCCCCAGATGAGCAACCCCAGCCCCCCCAGCAACAAGGCCGCTGCAACCCAATAGCTGCTCTGCTGCGTGGGGGACAAATACTGATACACCATGCGCACCAGGTCGCGGCCGAAGGCGGCCAGCAATCCCACCGCCGCGATCAGCGCCCCGGCCGCCGCCAGACCTGCCCAGCGCTTGACCCCGATGCCGGGGTACAGCCAGCGCAACACCCGTTGCATGCGGTTCATAAAGGGATTATTGCCTTTGCAGGCGCACCCGCTCGCGGCCCAGCAGGTCGTGCAGGCTCTGTTTGAGCGACGGGCTCCACTTGATCTTGTAGGGAATCTGCAGCTGGGCGCGCTCCTCGTGGGCGAACACGTGGAGCACGACGGGCATGTCCCCGGCGTGGCTCTTCAGTATCCCTTGCAGATCCAGCAGCAGCGGAGGTTCCACGCGCTCGGCTTCCAGTCCGAGGTGGCAGGCAAGCTGCCCCTGCAACTGGGACAGAGGCGTGATGGATTCGGCCACGATCTGCAATTGCCCCCGCCGCTCCTCCGCCTTGCCCGTCACCGCCACGATCAGGTCCTCCTTGAGGTGCTTGGCGCAGCGCTCGAACGGCTCGGGGAACACGGTGACCTCGATGCTGCCCTTGAGGTCCTCGAGCTTGAGGAAGGCCATCGGCTGGCCCTTTTGCGTGTTGATCGTGCGCACGCTGCCGATGCGGCCCCCCAGCTGCAGCATGGAGCCGTTCATCTTTTGCGGAACTTGATCCAGCGTGCAGGTGCGCAGGGCCTCCAGGAACCATTCCGCTTCCTCAAGCGGGTTGCTGCTCACGTAGAGACCCAGCAGCTCTTTCTCGAATTGAAGCAGGGTTTCCTTGGGGAACTCCTCCACTTGAGGCTGGGCGGCGACGGCCGCCTTCTTGCGCGCCGGCGTCACCGACGCGGCGGCGAACAAGCCCTGTTGCCCGCTGCGCCGCTCCTCCTGCGCCTGCTGCCCGAGCTCCATGCCCACGTCCACCTGCGCAAGCAACCCCTTGCGCGTGCCCCAGGCGGAGCAGGCGCCCACCTTGATGAGGCTCTCGATCACCTCGCGGTTGACCTTGGTCGGGTCGATGCGACGACAGAAATCGAAGAAACCCTCAAAGGATCCGTCTTTGCGCCCTTCCAGGATCGCCTCCACCGCGCCCCGGCCCACGTTCTTCACCGCGCTCAGGCCGAAGGTGATCTGGTCTTCTCCTTTGGGGTAGAAGTCCACCTGGCTGCTGTTGACGTCGGGGGGCAGCACGGTGATGCCCATCTCCCTGCACTCGACGATGTACTCGGCCACCTTGTCCGTGTTGCTGGTCACGCTGGACAGCAGCGCGGCCATGTAGTGCACGGAGTGGTTGGCCTTCAGGTACGCCGTCCAGTAGGAGATGAGGGCGTAAGCGGTGGAGTGGGATTTGTTGAAGCCGTAGCGCGAGAATTTCTCGATGTCCTCAAAGATCTTGCTCGCCTTGTCCTTGGAGATCCCGTTCGCGGCGCAGCCGCCGATGAATTTGTCGCGCATCTCCTCCATCAGCGCCTTGACCTTCTTGCCGATGGCGTAGCGCAGCGTGTCGGCCTCGCTCAGGGAGAACTTGGCAAGCACCTGGGCCATTTGCATCAGCTGTTCCTGGTAGATGGGCAGGCCGTAGGTGTCCTTGAGCACGCCTTCCAGACTGGGGTGGTCGTAGCTGACCCTCTGGCGCCCGTGCTTGCGCTCGATGTAGGCGTCGGCGATGCCGGACTCCAGCGGGCCCGGCCGGTACAGTGCGCCCCAGGCGATGATGTCGTTGAACTCGCTGGGCTGCAGGCGCAGGCCCATGTCGCGGATGCCCGAGCCTTCAAACTGGAACACGCCCAGCGTGGCGCCCGCTTGCAGCAGCTGGTAACTCTTCACATCGTCCAAGGGCAGCGCAAGCAAGTCCATCTGCACGCCCTGCTCCCGCTTGAGGCTGCGCACGGCGTCGTCGAGCACGGTGAGCGTGCGCAGGCCCAGGAAGTCCATCTTGAGCAGGCCGATGGCCTCGGCGTCCTTCATGTTGTACTGCGTGACCAGCGCCTGCTCGTCGCCTGCCACCCGCTGCAACGGGCAATAGTCCATCATGGGTCCGGGCGCGATCACCACGCCGGCGGCGTGGGTGGAGTTGTTGCGGGCCAACCCCTCCAGCTGCCTGGCCGTGTCGATCAGGGACTGCACCTGGGGGTTGTGCTGGTACTCGTGCTTGAGCTCTTGGGATTTTTCCAGCGCCTCATCGAGCGTGGCGTTGAAGGGGATCAATTTCGCGATGCGGTCGGCTTCGCTGAAGGGCAGTTGCTGCACGCGGGCCACGTCGCGCAGCGCGCCGCGCGCCTTCATCGTGGCCGAGGTCACGATCTGGGCCACCCGGTCCGCGCCGAAGCGCCGCTCCACGTAGCGAATCACTTCCTCGCGCCGGCGCTCGCAGAAGTCGATGTCGATGTCCGGCATGTTGATGCGGGCCGGGTTCAGGAAGCGCTCGAACAGCAAATCGAACTTCAAGGGGTCCACGTCCGTGATCCCCAGGCAAAAGGTGACCACCGATCCGGCGGCCGAGCCGCGGCCGGGGCCCACGGGGATGCCCTGGGATTTGGCGTAGTTGACGAAGTCCTGCACGATGAGGAAGTAGGCGGCATAGCCCATCTCCTTGATGGTGAGCAGCTCGCTGCGGATGCGGTCCTCGATCGAGGGCGACAGCTCGCCGTAGCGGCGCTTGGCCCCTTCCCAGGCGAGCGCTTCCAGGTACTGGCCGGCCGTTTGGTCCGGCTGAGGCAGCGCGTATTCGGGCAGGTGAAACGTGTTGAAGTCCAGCTGGACGTTGCAGCGCTCGGCGATGTGCAGGGTGTTTTCGAGCGCCTGGGGCTGCGCGGCGAACAGGGCCCGCATCTCGTCGGGGGACTTGAAGTAGTACTGGTCGCTGTCGTAGCTGCGCTTAGAGCCGTCGGATTTGCTTTGCACGTTGAGCAGCACCTGGTGCGCTTCGTAGTCCTTGGCGCACAGGTAGTGCACGTCGTTGGTGGCGACCAGCGGAAGCTGCAGTTCCTGGGCCAGGCGCAACAGCAGCTCGTTGAGCTTGGCCTCGACCTCGACCCCGTGGTTTTGCAGCTCCACGTAGAAGTTGCCCTCTCCGAAGAGGTCCACGTATTCGGCCGCCGCCTGCTTGGCGCGCTGGAAATCGCCCTGTAACAGCAGGCGCGGGATCTCGCCGCTGCGGCAGCTGGTGGTGGCGATCAGGCCCTTGGCGTACTGGCGCAGCAGCGCCTTGTCCACGCGGGGCCGGTAATAGAACCCGTCCAGGTAGGCGTAGCTGGACAGCTTGATCAGGTTGTGGTAGCCCTGCTTGTCGAGCGCCAGGGTCAACAGGTGAAAGTACTTCTTGCCCCCCACGGGGCCCGTGCGCTCGCGCCGGTCCCCTTCCGCCAGGTACAGCTCGCAGCCCAGGATGGGCTTGATGTTGTGCTTTTTGGCCCCTTTGTAGAACTGGATCAGGCCGCTCAAGGTGCCGTGGTCGGTCAGCGCCGCGGCCGGCATGCCGAAGTCGGCCGCCTGCGCAAGCAGCGCGTCGATGCGGCAGGTGGCGTCCAACAGGCTGAACTGCGAGTGCGTGTGCAGGTGGACGAAGCTCATGGCCCCCCCGGCGGCAGGATGTATTTGACCTCGCCCTTCCTGACCAGCCCCAGCCACTTGCGGGCCAGGTACTCCAGGTACTCCCCGTCCTGGGCAAGCGACAGCTCGTGCTGCAGCGCCTGGTTCTGCGCCTGCAGCGTTTGAATCCGCGCTTGCAGATCGTGGTGCTGACCGCGCAGCGACAGCACCGTGTGGATCTGCAGGGTGAAGGCGTAGCCGATCCAGACCGCCAGCAACAGGAGCAGCGCAAGCAATGCCCAGCGCGCCGCGCGGCGCAACCGCTGCTGGCGTTCGATTACGCGGGTCGATACGGCCATCGTTTTCCTTTCAAGCCGCCCGCGTACGGCAGCCCGTGGCGTTCCTCCAGGCGCAGCAGTTGGTTGTACTTGGCGATGCGTTCGCTGCGGCAGAGGGAGCCCGTCTTAATCTGGCCGCAGCGCGTGCCCACGGCAAGCTCGGCGATGAAGGTGTCCTCGGTTTCCCCGGAGCGGTGCGAGACGACGTTGGCCCAGCCCGCGCCGCGGGCCAGGTCCATGGCGGCCAGGGTTTCGCTGAGCGTGCCGATCTGGTTGAGCTTGATCAGGATGGCGTTGGCGCTGCGGGAGGCGATGGCGCGCTCCAGCCGCCGCACGTTGGTGACCAGCAGATCGTCGCCCACCAGCTGCACCTTGCCCCCCAGCCTCTGGGTCAAGGCGGCCCAGCCCTTCCAATCTTCCTCGGCAAGCCCGTCCTCGATGGACAGGACGGGGTACTTCTTGATCCAGCGCTCGTACATCGCCGTCAGGTCGGCCGCCGCGCGCGTTTCCCCGCGCAGCCGGTAGGCGCCCTGCTCGTAGAAACTGCTTGCGGCCACGTCCAGGGCAAGCCCGATCTGCTCGCCCGGCTCATACCCGGCCGCTTCGATGGCCTTTTGCAGCAGCTGCAGCGCCTTTTCGTCGGAGTCCAGGTCCGGGGCAAAGCCCCCCTCGTCGCCGACGGCCGTGCTCAGGCCCTGTTTGTGGAGCAGTCCTTTGAGCGCATGAAAGGTCTCCGCGCCCCAGCGCAACGCCTCGGCGAAGGTGGGCGCGCCGTGCGGCACGATCATGAACTCCTGCACGTCCAGGTTGTTGTCCGCGTGGGCGCCGCCGTTGAGCACGTTCATGAGCGGGACGGGGATCAGCCCCTCGCGCACCCCCGACAGGTAGCGCCACAGGGGCAGGTCGAGCGCGTTTGCCGCCGCGCACGCCACCGCCATGGACACGCCCAGGATGGCGTTGGCCCCCAGCTTGCGTTTGTTCGCCGTGCCGTCCAGCTCCTGCAGCCGCGCATCCAGCTTGCTTTGGCACAAGGGGTCCGTGCCGCACAGCGCGGGAGCGATGAGCTGGTGGACGTTTTTCAGCGCTTTTTGCACGCCCTTGCCGCCGTAGCGACCGCCCCCGTCGCGCAGCTCAAGCGCCTCAAACTGCCCGGTGGAAGCCCCGGAGGGCACGGCGGCCCGTCCGCGGGCGCCGTTGCTCAAGGTGACGTCCACTTCGACCGTGGGATTGCCCCTGGAATCGAGAATCTCTCTGCTTTGAATCGCTTGAATGTGCATGCCCAAACCCCTCCGTTGCAGTATATCCAGCGCGAGAGAAGTCCTTCAAGGTCAGCTGACCCATCGGCGCAGGTGCTCGGTTTTTCCCATTGAGTTATTTGGTTTTCGGACAACCCGGAGCATCGTGCTTCAAAATGTGATATGCTTAAGTCAAAAGGCAAGGATGTGATGGCATGAAAGACGGGCGATTCCATGCCTATCCTTGTACAGTCAACAGCTGTACAAAAGAGGGCAGGGTTCCGTTGTGCTCGGGCGAGTTGCACCTATGTGGAGACCACTTCGACCACTGGGTGGCCTTCCTGAAAGCCAATCCCTTGCAGGTGGAAAAGTGGAGCACGGATAACTTTTTCGCATGGACGCAGCACTTCTCCGTGTTCGTTCGCCGCGAGGTCAGGCTCAAGAGCAGCTGCCTGGGATCTTAGCGT
>DATCIV010000043.1:0-2431 GCA_036507575.1 Candidatus Bipolaricaulota bacterium
TTTCCAGAAAACCCTTGGACGTCATTCTCGCGAAAGCGGGAATCCAGACCTGGTAAGGGTTGATCTGGATCCCTGCTTCCGCAGGGATGACAAGCAAAGGAGCTTCCAAATCTCGTTTCCCAAAAAGTGTCGTGCAATAAGCCCGTCGAGGAAGAGGGGGCAAGGCAGGTGAGCCGAGTCTGAACGCGACGCACCAGCGTTTCCAGCGCGCGCGTCACGCACGAACTCAAGCCCGCGCCCAATGTATAGGGGTCTTCGACCTCGACCGCAAGGATCCTGATGTCTTGGGGAAACTTGAGCGCCAATTGCTCGGCAATTGAAAAAATCTCCGGCAAGCCCGCATAGTGCGGGGATGGGGCGCACACGGGGTCCAGATCCTCAGGGCCAAGCTCGATGATGGTGCCGGGCGGGTGCATCCCCGTCATGATCGCGTCGAGGATCAGGGCGCGGTCATACCCCAGCAGCAGGTCCAGCAGCGCCAGGCCGCACAGGGGGCTTTCCACCACGTCCACGTCAGAACAATCATCCAATTGCGCCTTCAACGCGCGCGCCGCCAAGGCGCCCACGCCGTCGTCGCCGAGTAGCTCGTTGCCCAGGCCCAGCACCAGCGTTCTCATCGCTTCATCCCTGCGCAGCATCCAGTAGGGCCGGCTGTGCCGGCCTCTTATTCATCACAAGCGGCTGGCAGAGCCAGCCCTACAAAAGCACCGTGGCACTGCACTAGTTCCGGCGGATCTCCTTGACCAGTTCATGGTGTTGATCGTACACTCGCACGATCAGTGGCATCTGGCCGGGCAGCGCGTGAGTGGCGCAGCCGTGGCAAGGGTCGTAGGCGCGAAAGGCCATCTCCACCAGGTTGAGGATCCCGTCGTCCACGTGGCCGTTTTGGATCACGCCCTTGGCCGCCTTGTCCACCGACATGGCGATGCGGGCCGCGTTGTTTTGAGTAGCCACAATCAGATTGGCCCGGGTGACCACGCCGCGCTCGTCCGTTTCGTAGTGATGGAACAGCGTGCCGCGCGGGGCCTCCACCACGCCGATGCCCTCTTTGGGCGTTGCTGTGGGAATCGTGCGCACGTTGGGATCAATGATCTGCGGGTCGCTTGCGAGCTCCTGCATGCGCTCGGCGGCGTAGAGCAGCTCGATCAGTCGCGCCCAGTGATTGGCCAAGGTGTGGTGCACCGGCTTGCCCCCCAAGGTCTTGAAGAACTGCTCGTAGGCCCCTTGGGCTTTGGGCGTGGCCATGCCTTGCGAGGCGTTCAGCCGCGCCAGCGGCGCCACCGCGTAGATGCCGCTGTCTGCGCCCTCTGCAAAGCCTTTCCATCCCACGCTCTTGAGAAAGCAGAATTTCACATAGCTCCAGGGCTCGACGTGCTCGGCCACGTGCTGCAAGTAATCCTGCGCCTTGAACTTGGAAAATTCCTTGCCCGCAGGGTCCACCACGCGTAAGGAACCGTCGTAGAAGTTGACCTTGTTTTGGGCATCCACCAGGCCCATGTAGTACGTTTGGTGCGTGTAGGCGGGCGAGGTGATCCACTCCACGTATTTGGGGTTTTTCAACACCACTTTGTCGAACAACTCCAAGCTGAACTGACCAAACTCCACGGCGGCGTTGGCGCCTGCGACGAACTTGGTCTGATCTTCTTTCGACAGCGCCTTGGAGATCCCGCCGGGCAGCCCGAAGACCGGGTGGATGACCTTGCCGCCCGCAAGCGAAATCAGGTCGCGCAGTTGCTTGCGCAGCCCGATGACCTTCAGCCCGATTTCAGCCCCCACCACCCCCAGCACGCCGAGGATGTTGCGCTTTGCCTTTTCAGCGGTGGGTCCGACCACGAAATCCGGCCCGCCCAGGAAGTAGAAGTGCAGCGCGTGGTCCTCGACCATGAACGCGCTGTAGATCATTTCCCGTATTTTCTTGGCGGCCTCAGGGGGCTCCACTTTGTACAAATCGTCCAGCGCCTTGGTGGCCGCCATGTGGTGCGCCGTAGGGCACACCCCGCAGATGCGGGACGTGATTTGCGGCATGTCCTCGGCGGGGCGCCCTTCCACGAACTTCTCGAAGC
Source organism: Candidatus Bipolaricaulota bacterium (assembly GCA_036507575.1). GTDB lineage: Bacteria > Bipolaricaulota > Bipolaricaulia > RBG-16-55-9 > JAJCYT01 > DATCIV01. The sequence continues at coordinate 2,064 of DATCIV010000043.1, forward strand.
CGCGCAGCTCGGGCACCTGGAAATAGGCGTGGTCCACGTTGCCCTGGTCGTTGAGGAACACGTCGATCTTGCCATGCCCCTCCAGCCGCGTGATGGGGTCAATCGTGATCGTGCGACCCATGGTTGGCACCTCCTTCGGCAGATGCGCCGGTCCGAACGCGCCGGTGCAGCAGGGAGGCCGGCAAGCTGTAGCGGTAGAACGTGCCCACCGGGTCCACCAGCGCGTCCAAGTGCGCCTCGATTTCGCCTTCTTCGTCGGCGTCCAGGATCGACGCGATCAGCGACAGCGCCTTGGCGCCGTAGTCCTTGACGTGGCTGGTCGGGCCCATGCAGCCGGTGCACGGCATGTTGCCGCCGATGCAGGCCGC
>DATCIV010000044.1:0-3441 GCA_036507575.1 Candidatus Bipolaricaulota bacterium
AAGACCGGTCCTGGCGTGGAGATCGTGGTGCAATGGTCTTCAGGAGCCGTCTCGCGCGTCAAGCAGAAAAGCGAGATCGAGGTTCAGGAGCGGACCATTGCCACAACGCCTTTTAAAGTGGTCGTCAATCGCCTCATCAACGGAGTCTACGAATTCTATTGGCCCAGAGGGCATGAAGGGGCTGCCAAGTTCGAGGTCTCGACCCAACGCGCGATCGTGGGTATCAAGGGCACGCGACTGACGGTCTCGCACCTGAACGGGGTCACCACGGTCGAGGTGCAGGAGGGAGAGGTCGAGGTCACGGACCTGGCCACCGGAGCGGTGAGCACGGTGTCCGCGGGTCAAAGCGCGCGCTTTGACGGATCTGGCGGCGGCGCTTCGCTTGAGGCCGCCCTGGACCTCAACGGCAACGGCGTGCTCGACGACGCCGAGATCCGCCAGGCGGTCCAGTACTGGATCCTAGGACAGACCGTGCCGGGCGCGGACCAGACCATTGACGACGCCAAGATCCGCGAGTTGATCCAGATGTGGATCCTGGGCACTCCCGTAAACGCAATCGCCGCAAGTTCTGGGGCAGTTGACCCCGCTTCAGGCTGAAGCTGTTGTTTGGTTGGGGGCGGCTTTCAGTGTGCTGGCGGATCCCATCGGCAAATCAGAGGGCATTTGTCTTCATCGGCGACAATAAGAAGAGTTTCAGATAAAATAGTGTTTGAAGCAAAAGGGAGGTCTTGCGATGTATCGAAAACATGGTGTCTCTGGATATGCAAAGAGCGTTTTGCCAATGGTTGCGGCCGCCTTGGCGCTCTGCGCAATCATCGCTCAGCCGGTTGAGGCAGGGCCTTACTGGCCGCAGCTTCCTACCGACGCCGAGATCAGTCAGGCCGCTCAAGCATTTGTGTCCAACATTTCCAACCGCTCGATCTACGACTGGAAAACCTTCAAGTACAACGATCCCCAGGAGGGTGACGCCCTGTCGGCCAACGGGGTGGGCATTGCCTACCGCGTGCCCAACCCGGATTACGATCCCGGCAATGCGGACCAACCGGACCTGGAGTGTGGCGTCGGGACCCTTTGGTATAACGACGGCTGGCTCTTCGTGGGCGGGTCACGCCTGATGTGCTTCTCCTCAACGGACACGCTGGATGCGCTGGCCCAGCGCTTCATGGCAGGAAACTACCAAGTCGGGTGGATGGGAGGCGGCCCCCCCACAACCAATCAGGCACCCATCGTCGTGCTCACCTACACCCCGTCCAATCCGACTCCCGAGGACACGATCCATTTCACGGCCAATGCCTCCGACCCTGACGGCGATGCATTGACGTATGTGTGGTATCTCAACGACGTCAAGCAGGACGCCACCATGCCCGAGGTGAATTGGTCCAACCCGACGGAAGGCACCCACACGCTCCTGGTCGTGGTGTCCGACGGCAAAGGGGGAACGGCTCAGGACAGCGTCACCTTCACGGTGGGAGGCGGCGCAGGCGGTCCGCCCTGCTCGATCCGCTACTTCACTTTGAACCCGCAGAGTTCGATTGCGGGCCCCATCGTGGACCCGGGCCAGTACATGGTCTGGACCGCGCAGGTCATCCGCTCGCCCAACCCGCCCACCACCGGCTTGCAATGGAAGAGCACCGGTCCCTATGAGTTCAAAGCCGGGCATCGTTACGTCGTGACCATGAACGACAACACCAAAACTGACGGCGTCGTCACCGTGGATCGCAGCGACGTGGGCGGCTCGACTTCCTCCGTCTACTACGTCAACGACGCCGCCAGCACCGAGTACGCCGTCACCGTCTGCCCTGCAGGAGCCACACCGCCGCCTCCGCCTCCTCCTGCGACTTCTCCCTGTTCAATCCGTTACTTCACTTTGAACCCGCAGAGCGAGATCGCAGGCCCCCTCGTGGACCCGGGGCAGTACATGGTCTGGACCGCCCAAGTGATCCGCTCGCCCAACCCGCCCACCACCGGCCTGCAGTGGAGGAGCACCGGGCCTTATGAGTTCAAAGCCGGGCACCGTTACGTCGTGACCATGACCGACAACACCAAAACTGACGGCGCCGTCACCGTCGCGTACAGCGACGCGGGCGGCTCGACCACCTTCGTCTACTACATCAACGACGCCTCGAGCACCGAGTACGCCGTCACCGTCTGCCCTGCGACCACACCCCCTCCTGCAGGGGGCGGCGCGCTGGCGGGCGCCATTGATGCGGACAACGACGGCATGATCGACGATCGTGAGATCGTGGACGCCATTCGCTTGTGGATCTCGGGCGCAACCGTTCCCGGCGCGGGCCAGACCATCGGCGACGCCGAGATCGTGAGCCTGATCCAGATGTGGATCATGGGCGAGCCCGTGAGCGCAAGTGGGGCGCAGTATCACCCCGCACCCATGGTTGCCCACCCCCTGGAAGTGGAGCGCGCCCTGCTCTTGTCCACTCCCGCGCGCAAGGGCGCCCTGACATTGGATGTCGTGGGCACAGGTGTGGCGGGCGTGGAGCTGGAGGTGTTCGATCTATCGGGTCGGCGCGTGTTCCAAACGCAAGAGTTGGGTTCTCGTTTGCGCTTCGATGCGCTGGACGAAGTCGGCCGGCCGCTGGCCAACGGCGTGTACTTATACCTGGTCACGGCTCGCGGCGCGGACGGCTCCACGTGGCGCAGCAAGATCGAGAAGCTGGCCATCTTGCGCTGAAGAGCCCGTTTGAATGGACTACTGTAGGTGCGCTTCGCGAAGCGCACCTACGCTGTTTAGGGCCGTCACAGCTCGCCCCAGTTGCGGCCCGTCTTGATGTCCGCCTTGAGCGGCACGGCCATCTCGGCCACGCCTTCCATGATCTGCTTGACCTGCGCGCCGACCTCGTCGGCCTTGCCCTCGTCCACCTCGAAGATCAGCTCGTCGTGGACCTGCAGCAGCATGTCGGCTTGAACTCGGCCCGCTTGGATCGCCTCGTGCACGCGGATCATGGCCAGCTTCATCAAATCGGCGGCAGTGCCCTGGATCGGCGCGTTGACGGCGTTGCGCTCGTCGAAGCTGCGCTGGTTGAAGTTGCGGCTGTTGATGGCCGGCAGGTAGCGGCGCCTGCCCAGCAGCGTGACCACGTAGCCGTGCGATTTTGCGTACTGGATCTGCTCGTCCACGAAGCGCTTTGCACCCGGGTAGATCTCGAAGAAGCGGTTGATGTAGCCCTGCCCTTCCACCAGGGGAATGCCCAACTCCTTGGCCAGGCGAAAGGCGCTGATGCCGTAGAGGATGCCGAAGTTGACGCGCTTGGCCGCCATGCGCATTGCGCTGCTGATCGCCTGCGGCTGGACATCGAAGATCTCGCACGCCGTGCGCGCGTGCAGATCCTCGCCGCGCTGGAACGTCTCCACCAGCTTCGCGTCGCCGGACAGATGGGCAAGCACGCGCAGCTCGATCTGGGAGTAATCGGCCGCAAGCAGCAG
>DATCIV010000045.1:0-6385 GCA_036507575.1 Candidatus Bipolaricaulota bacterium
AGAAGACCGCGCCGTACTCGTAGGGCCAGCGGCGCCCCCGCGGCAGCCCCCCGACGTAGCAGGCGTAGGAATCCAGCGGGTCAAGCAGGGTGTCCACGCGGCCGGCAAGCACGTTGCACAGCCCAGGCGCCACCCCGCAATCCACCACGGCGCGCACGCCGCGGGCCTTGGCCAGCTCATCCAGCAGGAACGCGTCCTCGGGGAAGAACGAGATGTCCACCACGTCCTTGCCCGCTTCGATCACGCGCTTGAGCGTGGCAAAACCCATGAAGCCGGGCACGGCGCACACGACCAGGTCGCAGCCCCGCAGCAGCGCGTGAACGTCCTCTTTCTGCAAATCGACCTGGACGGTCTTCACCTTCGCATGACCTTCGAGGCGGCGCAGCGCCTGCGCGCTGAGGTCAACGACGGTGAGGTCAAACTCCGCTTCCTTGGCCAAATCCTTGACGATGGCGCCGCCCACCAAGCCTGCGCCCAAGACGATAATTCTCATGGATCTCCTTTTCCCCTCATCCCCACCTTCCCCCGCCGGGGGAAGGAGCTTAGTCCAATGCTGGGAGCATCAAAGAGTGACGTGGGCCGAGACCAGCCACACGTCCCCGTTTTTCCCGTCGATGCGCTGGGCCACGTCCACGCGCAAGCGGTCCAGCACCCCCAGCCCCACGCCCCAACTCCACAGTTCATCGTCCTTGCCCAAGCGAAAGGCAAGCACGCCGGCAAGGCGCACCTCCGCGCCGAAGCGTAGGGCCTGAAGCTCGTTTTCTTGCAACACCGTCTCCCCCGAAAAGGTGAACGATTCCAGGCGAAACGAGGCGCTGATGCGCATCGTCGGCAGCAAGGCGACGTGCTCCTGCTCCCCAACCTTTAAGCGCGTTTGCACGGCGTCCTGGGCCACAATCCCCACCGCGATCATGTCCAGGAAATCGCCCATCAGCGCCAAGTCCAGCCCCGCGCCGCCGGCGAGCGTGCCGGCCTGTTCCAGGCTCAGGTACTTCCAGCCAAGCCCCATCTGAATGACGCCCAGCTTCACCCCGGCGCTGATCCCCAGCCCGCGATGCAGCGTCCCTGACAGGGCCTGTTGCTGCGTCCACCAAGCGCCGGCGGATATTCCCTGAACGCGATACGCCGCGGCTGCAAACGGAAACTGGTCCAGCCCGCCGCCGGATCCCAGCTGCAGGCCAGCGAGCGCATAAGCAGTCCGAGGCAGCAACGCCAGGCGGGCGGGGTTCCAGTAGGCGGCGCTGGCGTCATCCACTACGGCGCTGTAGGCATGGCCCATCGCCAACGCGCGCGCATCGAGCTGCGGGTCGAAAAAAGGAGCAGCTTCCACGTAAGTCGCATTAAAAAGCATCCATAAGAAGAGAAAACATGCTCGGGCGGTCATCCGTCCTCCTGGGAAGGTTCCCGGGGTGATGGTAGCGCAAAAAGGCGATCACCATCAAGTTTTCGGGGTGGGAGGCTGAGGCGGGTCTTGGCAAAAGGTGCGCCCGTCCGTTCTTGCAAATATTTTCGCGAAGTGCTATAGTATCCAGGCCTGATCGTCCAGCGCGAAAACCACGATGATTAGGCTCTTTTCGCTCGGGACGTGGCGCAGCTTGGAAGCGCGCTTGCATGGGGTGCAAGAGGTCGCTGGTTCGAATCCAGTCGTCCCGACCAAGCCTTAAGCAAGCAGAGGGGAAAACACACTCCATCTTAGCCGTTTTAGCATCCTTAAAGATGGGCGAGTATTGCCTCGCGCAGGTTGTTGGGCAACCATTGGAACAGAGGAGCAGGGGCTTTGGCAAGGATCGTTTACCTGGGGCACTCCGCCTTCTATATCGAGGGCAAAGCCCATGACGTCTTGGTGGACCCGTTTATCACCGGCAACCCGTCGGCGCAGGCCGCAGGGTTGAAGGCCAGCCAGTTCCAACCCCACGGCATCGTGATCAGCCACGGACATTTCGATCACTTCGAGGATGCAGTGGACATCGCCCGTCGCACGCAGGCCACGGTGGTGGCCAGCTTCGAGTTGGCCAATTACCTGCAAGGAAAAGGCGCTCCACAGACGTTTGGCATGAACCCCGGCGGACCCTGCGTCTTTCCCTTTGGCAGCGTGCGGCTCACCAAGGCCTACCACAGCTCAAGCCACGAAGGGACGTACCTCGGCTCCCCCTGCGGCATCGTGCTCACCACCGACGACGGCCTGACGATCTACCACGCGGGGGACACGGAGCTGTTCGGGGACATGGCCTTGATCGGCGCCTTGGATAAGCCGCAAGTGGCGCTGCTGCCCATCGGCAGCGTGTTCACCATGGACCCAGCCCAGGCGCTGGAGGCGGTCAAGCTGATCAAGCCTCAGGTGGTGATCCCCATGCACTACAACACCTGGCCGCCGATCGCTCAGGACGCCCACGCCTTCAGGAAACGGGTGGAGGCCGAGACGTCCGCCAAGGTGATGGTGCTGTCTGCAGGTCAGTCCTGGTCGAGTTGAAGCGGGCATGAAGGTGGGAGGGTAGGTGATGCGGGCGACAGTTTAATTTCGTGAAATGCGTATAATGTATAATCAGGGCGTGCCTTGAGCCATACCATCAATCAAGCACTTGAGAGGGGGAAAGATGGCAAAGCCAGTGACCTCGGCGCCCGAGGTGCTCAGCACAAGTGAATTCTTCAAGGGGGACGAGCTGCGCTCGCGCTGTTTCCTGGACAAATACGCGCTACGCCAGAAGGACGGCACGATGGTGGAGACGCTTCCGCCTCAGATGTGGCAACGCATCGCGCGCGCCATCGCTTCGGCGGAAGCTCTGGACAAACAAGCCGAATGGGAACGCAATTTTTATTGGTTATTGGAGGATTTTCGTTTTGTCCCGGGCGGGCGCATCATGTTCGGAGCCGGCCAGCCGCGCAACGCCACGCTGCTCAACTGCTACGTGCTGCCCATCGAAGAGGACTCGCTGGAGGACATCTTCGACTGGTGCAAGCGCGCGGCCCGCACCTACAGCTACGGCGGCGGCGTGGGCACGGACATCTCGGTGCTGCGCCCGGCGGGCTCGCCGGTCAACAACTCGGCCATGTACTCCAGCGGCGCCGTCAGCTTCATGGAGCTGTTGTCCACCACCACCGGCACCATCGGCCAGGCGGGCCGGCGCGGGGCCCTGATGATCACCCTCTCGGTGGACCACCCCGACGTGGAGGCCTTCATCGAGATCAAGAACGACCCCGAGCGGCGCAAGGTGCAGTACGCCAACATCAGCGTGCGCATCACGGATGAGTTCATGCGGGCGGTGGAAAACGACGACCATTTCACCCTGGGCTTCGAGAACGCGGATACCGCCAGGATCACCAAGAAGGTCAAAGCCCGCCAGGTGTGGGACAAGCTGGTCCAAAACGCGCGCGACAGCGCCGAGCCGGGATTGATCTTCTGGGACAACGTCAAGAAGGAATCCACCACCGAGTACAACGGCATGAACGTGGTGACCACCAACCCCTGTTCGGAAATTCCTTTGGAACCTTACGGTTGCTGCTGCCTGGGGAACGTGAATTTGTCCCAATTCGTGGCGGACCCCTTCACCCCGCAAGCGCAGGTGGATTGGCCCTCGCTCGAGCAGGCGCTGGGTTACAGCGTGCGCTTCTTGGACAACGTGCTGGACTACAACGCCGACAAGCACCCGCTGCCCGAGCAAAAGGACGCCTCGCTCAAGTCGCGGCGCATCGGCGTGGGTTTCACCGGCCTGGGGGACATGCTGATCAAGCTGGGGTACAAGTACGACAGCGAGGAGGCGCTCGAGTTCGCGGACCGCACCTTCGAGCGCATCAAGAACCAAATCCACCTGGCAAGCACCCAGCTGGCGCAGGAGAAGGGACCCTTTGACGCCTTCGATGCGGAAAAGCACTTGCAAAGCCCCTTCATCCAACGGCTCGACGCGAAGGTGAAAAACCGCATCAAGAAGCACGGCATCCGCAACGCCGCCCTGATCACCGTGCCGCCGGTGGGGTCGGGCTCCGTGCTGGCCGGCACCTCCAGCGGCGTGGAGCCCATCTTCAGCCTCAGCTACGTGCGCCGCTCCAAGTCGTTGTCCAAGGGGGAGTTCAGGGTGTTCCACCCCCTGGTGCAGGAGTACCTGGACTATCGGGCCGAGCAGGGGCAGCCGCTTGACGATGAGTCGCAGCTGCCCGATCTGTTCGTCACGGCGCACCAGATCAAGCCCGACATGCGCGTCAGGATGCAGGCCGTCATTCAAAAGCACGTGGACCACGCCATTTCCTCCACCATCAACCTGCCGCGCCAGACCACGGCAGAGGAGATCAAGCAGATCTACATGGATGCTTGGAAGCAGGGCCTCAAGGGGATCACGGTCTACCGCGAGGGCTCCCGCGAGGGCATCCTGGTCACCCACGAGCAGGCGGCCCGCGAGAAGGGCGAAAAGCTCGAGGAGAAGATCACGCGCAGCGTGCGCGCGCCCCGGCCGCGGCCCAAGGTGGTCAAGGGTAAGACCTTCCGCATGAAGACCGAGCTGGGCAGCGTGTACATCACGGTCAACGAGGACGAGAGCGGTCCCTCTGAGGTATTCGTGCAGGGGCTGGGAAAATCCGGCTCCTCCACCGCCGCCTTCAGCGAAGCCATCGGCCGGCTGTTGTCGCTGGCCCTGCGCAGCGGGATCAAGTCCAGCGTCATCATTGACCAACTGAACCTCATCCGCGGCTCGCGACCCGTGTTTCAAGAGGACGGCACCGTGGTGTTCTCCGTGCCCGACGCCATCGCCAAGGCGCTGTCCGAGTACCTGAAGGGCGGGGAACAGCTGCCGCTGCTCAGCGGCAAGGTGGACCCCGTGCGCGCCGAAGCCAACGGACACGAGCCCAAGCGCACGGGCGAGCTGTGCCCCAGCTGCGGCGGCGTGCTGAGCTTCACCAACGGCTGCGCGCTGTGCCCGGATTGCGGCTACTCGCAATGCGATTGAGCCAAAGCGAAGCCGTCCTATTTCTTGGGTTCAAGGCGGCGGAAGCTGCGGTACAACAGCAGGTCGTATGCAATTTTCAAGCCGCCAGCCAGGAAAAAGGGCACCCCCATCAACGCGGGGCTGGCCAGCAGAGGTCCGGCAAACACGGGGGCAAGCGCCGCGCCCAACGTGCGCGCCACGCCCGTGACCCCGGCGGCGGCCGAGCGCTCGTCAGGGTCCACCACGGCCATGGTGTAAGACTGGCGGGTGGGCACGTCCATCTGAGAGATGCAGGCGCGCGCAAGCAAAGCGGCAAGCGCCAGGGGGAAGCTGGGCATCAGCGGCACCAGGATGAGCAGCACGTTGGAGGGGATGTGCGTGAACACCATGGTGTTGATCAACCCAAAGCGCTGCGCAAGCCACCCGGCCGCAAGTGCGGAAAACCCGCTCAACACGTTGGCGCCGAAGAACATGCCGCCCAGCGCAGCGGGCTCCACGCCGTAGCGCAGGTGAAACCAGTACGCCAGAATGCTCTGGATCACGAATCCGCCCGCAAATGAGTCCAGCGAGAACAACCCCGAAAGCTTGAACACGATTCGTCGCGAACGGTGCAACCCGAAGAGCGAGGGGGCGCTCGAACCCGGTGCAATTTGCCCTGCCACTTCCACCGCCGGGGACAACCTGAGGAACGACAACCCCAAGACCAGCCCCAACGCCGCGTAGCCCAGCACCACAGCTTGGTAGCTGGCGAAAGCGTTCCAGCCCGCCATCTGCATGGATTGGGCCAGCAGGCCGCCGGCCATCGCCCCGGCGGCCGCGGCCAAGGAGCCCACCAGGTGATACCAAGCAAACACCTGGGTCCGTCTTGGTCCGGGAATCAATTGGGAAAACGCCGCCTGCTCGATAGACAGAAACGGCCCGATCTCGTGGCCCGAGGGGCTGATCACGCCGATGACGGCCGCGATCAGCAGCAGGGTAAAATCGCTGGTGAAGGCGAACACGATGCCCGCAAACGCCATCAGCCCCGCCCCCAGCAGCAGCATGCGCCGGCGGCCAAGGCGGTCGGCCTGGGTGGTGATCCACAGCGACACCGCCGTGTCCCCGATCAAGGTGAGCGACAGCAACAGCCCGATCTGGAACTCGGTCAGGCCCGCTTCGGCCAAATAGAGCAGGAGCACCACGGACAGAAACCCGTACGCAAAAAGCCGCACGGTTCGCGTGAGGAACAGCAACTGTCCATCAAACGGCAACGCGATTTTCATCAGGGATATTTGCAGTAGTTCACTTCGCTGCGGCCACTTGCAGGCGACACCACGCGTAGAGCGCGTCGTAGACGGCAAACTGCGACGCTAGATTCTCCTCGTCATCGGGGAAACGCAGGCTGAAGCCCGTGGCGATGGCTTCCAGCCCGCGCGCGATGGGATCGCTGTCCAGGTCGGCTTCGATGTCGGCCGCGTGAACGACCTTGGCCA
>DATCIV010000046.1:0-2715 GCA_036507575.1 Candidatus Bipolaricaulota bacterium
CGATGCCCATGTCCTTGACGAAGTGTTCTACGAAGAAGCCGGGATCGAAATTCCTTTTCAGGATGCGCGGACCGTAGTTGCTCAACGACCACGACCCCGCCGCCCCACCGCCGATGGCGGCGATGGCGGTTTCCAAGTTGAGCCCCGCCCGATAGCCGTACAACAGGCACTCGACCAGGCCCATCATCCCCCCGGCAATCGCAATCTGGTTGACCATCTTGGTGTGCTGCCCGCTGCCTGCGGGACCCATGTACGTGACACTCTTGCCCATCGCTTTCCAGAGCGGGTCCAACGCCTTGACCACCGCTTCGTCCCCGCCGGCCATGATCGTCAAGCGCGCCTCGCGCGCGCCCACGTCGCCTCCTGACACGGGAGCGTCCACCGCATGCACGCCCTTCGCTTTCGCGGCTTCGTAGATCTCTCTAGCCAACGATGGCTCACTGGTCGTCATGTCCACCACGATCCCTCCCGCTTTCAAGCCCGCCAGCACGCCGCCACTGCCCAACATGACCTGTCGCACGTCCTGGGGGTAGCCCACAATGGCCACGACGACATCAGAGCGCTGCGCCACTTCTTGAGGGGAATGAGCCAAAATTGCGCCTTGTTCAATCAAGGGTTTGGCCCGTTCCGGCGTGCGGTTGTAGACAAGAACCTTGAATCCGGCGTTCATGCAGTGCTGGCACATCCAGCGCCCCATCACGCCGGCGCCAACCCAACCCAGTCGCGTGCGCTGAGGTGTGATTTCCAACGAGGGCATCGCTCACTCCTTATTCTCCCCTCACCCTGGCCCTCTCCCGCACAGGGGAGAGGGAGAAAGTCCGCATATGGCGTTTGCTTACTGTGCTTTCGGAACTCGTTCGGCTGACCATGATGCAAGTCGGCATGAGATCTGCAAGGTGGGTCCGCGCAGGGCGGATTTGAAACGACCCAAGAAATTTGGCACACTGCACTCGTGTAACACTGTTATCTTCACCCACAAGCAGGGGGAAAAGATCAGGATGACCGTGACCATGAACGTGACCCACCGCCTCCAATTGCTGAAGGATGTGCCCTTGTTCTCGCAGTTTGAGGAGTCCGAGCTTCGGCTGTTGCTGCGCAGCGCGATCTTGCGCTCCTATCCGCAGGGCGCCTTGATCATCAAGGAAAACGACGTCGGCGATGAGTTCTTCCTCGTGCTGGAGGGCCGCGTGGAGGTGCGCAAGGGGCGCGAGCCGCTGGCCATCCTGGGCGCGGGCCAGTTCTTCGGGGAGATGGCGTTCTTCGATCGCACCGTGCGCTCGGCCGACGTGGTGGCGTTGGAGGAAACCCAGTGCATCGTGCTCAATGAAGCCTTGTTGCACTCGTTGATCCTGACGCACCCCGAAATGGCGATCAAGATGATGGCCGAGCTTGCGCGCAGGTTGCGCAACACCGACCAGGAGTCCTTCGCCGCCCTGGAGCAGCGCGTGGCCGATCGCACCCGCGAGCTGTCCGCCTTGTACGAGGTCACCGCAGTGGCCAGCGAAGCGCTGGACCTGGACGCCACGCTCAAGCGGCTGCTGGAGCGCTCGCTGGAGGCCATGAACGCCCAAATGGGCGCCATCCACCTGTTGGACGAGCAGCACCAGACGATCCGACTTGCCGTGCACCAGGGCGTCCCGCAACAGGTCATCGACGAAGTGAAGTGCATGCAGCAGGGCGCGGGCTTCGGGGATTGGATCGTACAGCGGCGGGAACCCTTGCTCGTTCCAGACATCACGAAGCATCCGTGCATGGCGCAGACCGCCGTGTCCAGGATGTGCCCGCAGGCTTTCCTTGGCGTGCCCATGCGCGCCAAGGGCAGAGTGCTTGGCGTGCTCTGCGCTTTCCGCGAGGCGCAGTGGCCCTTCAACGCCGAGGACGTGGCGCTGCTCGCCTCCATCGGCGACCAGGTCGGCGTGGTGGTGGAAAACGCCAGGCTGCGCCAGCAGGCGGAGGCGGCCGCGGTGCTGGAGGAGCGCGGCAGGCTGGCGCGCGACCTGCACGATTCCGTCACGCAATCGCTCTACAGCGTCACCCTGTTCGCCGAGGCCATCCGCCGCTTCATGGCCGACGGGAACGGCAGGCAGACCCAGGACTACCTGGATCAGCTCAGCGAAACGGCGCAACAGGCGCTGAAGGAAGTGCGCCTGCTGGTGTACGAGCTGCGCCCCTCCCTGCTCCAGCAGGAAGGGCTGGTGGGCGCGCTGCAGCAGCGCTTGAACACGGTGGAAAAGCGGGCCAACGTCCAAGCTCAGTTGGTCGAGGAAGGACAGATCCGCTTGAACAAGCACGTGGAAGTGGGCCTATACCACATCGCCCAGGAGGCGCTCAACAACTCGCTCAAGCACGCTGCCGCAAGCGCCGTGACCGTGCACATCCGCGGGATGCAGGATCGGGTGGAGCTGGAGGTGTGCGACGACGGCAAGGGATTTGACCCGGCCACCATCGGCAAGGGGGGCGGCGTGGGGATGGCGAGCATGCGCGAGCGCATCGAAAAGCTGGGCGGCAGCCTGCAAGTCATCTCCGCACCGGGCCAAGGCACTCGCATTTGCGCCCAAGTGGGGTTACATTAAGACTATGACTGACCAACCCATCCGCATCCTCATCGTCGACGATCACACGGTCGTGCGCAAGGGGTTGAAGGCCTTGATGCTCACCGAGCCGGGCCTGCAGGTGGTGGGCGAAGCCGCCGACGGCGAGGAGGCCGTGCGCCGC
>DATCIV010000047.1:0-2586 GCA_036507575.1 Candidatus Bipolaricaulota bacterium
GGTGAGCAGCAGGTAGCGCGGCGCGTGGCTCTCCTGCACGAACCGGATCATGCGCGAGGTGCTGCCGGAGAAATCGGAAGCGGCGACGACCTGTGGGCTGCACTCCGGGTGCGCCAGGACCACGACGTCGGAGTACTGCGCGCGCACGTTCTTGATGTCCTGGACGGTGAACTGGTCGTGCACCTCGCACCTGCCGTGCCAGCCGATGAGCTGGTAGTCCAGCGCTGGATCGGGCTTTGCAGGCTCCTTGAGCGTGGGGAAGATGATGCGCTTGCCGGTTTGGCGGGCGACGTTGCGAGCCAGGTATTCGTCGGGCAGGAAGATCACGGTGTCCACGCCAAGCGATTCCACCACGGCCTCGGCGTTGCCCGAGGTGCAGCAGACGTCGGATTCGGCTTTCACATCCGCGTACGTGTTGACGTAGGAGACCACCGGCACGCCGGGGAAGCGGCGCTTCAAGGCGCGCACGTCTTCGGCCGTGATGCTGGCCGCAAGGGAACATCCCGCGCGCAGGGATGGGATCAACACCGTCTTGGTGGGGTTGAGCACCTTGGCCGTCTCGGCCATGAACTTCACGCCGCAAAAGACGATGACGTCGGCCTGGGTGCGGGCCGCTTGCCGGCTCAGCTCCAGGGAATCCCCCACGAAATCGGGGACGGTGTTGAACAGCGCGGGCTCCATGTAGTTGTGCCCCAGGATCACGGCGTTGCGCTCGCGCTTGAGGCGGTTGATCTCGGCGGCGAGCTTGGCCTTGTGCGGCAATTCGACTTCCATCACGACGTCGTGGAGCAGCTCCTTCATGCGCGCCAACATCTCGTCCGGCGACGTCACGGCAGCCAGCGTTGCGCTAGCCATGGTGTTTCTCTCCTTCCATCCAATCCAGGCTCAGGTCGAACGCCTTGGCCGAATGGGTCAAAGCGCCGATCGAAATGTAATCCACGCCGGTCTCGGCGATCTTCCTTACGGTCTCCAGCGTCACGTTGCCCGAGGCCTCCAAGAGGGCGCGGCCCGCTGTCAGGGCCACGGCCTGTCGCAAGCCCTCCAGGGTCATATTATCTAGCAAAATGCGCTGCACTTCCAATGCGAGCGCCTCCCGCACGTGATCCAGCGTGCGCGCCTCGACCTCGATCGGCACACCGGCATCCGCCGATCGCGCGCGGCGCACGGCCTCGGCAAGCGACCCGGCGAAGTCGATGTGGTTGTCCTTGATCAGGATCATGTCGTACAGCCCGATGCGGTGGTTGTGCCCGCCGCCCCGGCGCACGGCGAGCTTGTCCAGCGCGCGCAGGCCGGGCGCGGTCTTGCGCGTGTCCAGGATGCGGGCGCGCGTGCCTTGCACGGCGTCCACGAACCGGCGCGTCAGGGTGGCGATGCCCGACATGCGGCCCAGGAAGTTCAAGGCCGTGCGCTCGCCCGTGAGCAGCGCGCGGGCAGGGCCGCTCACGTGCGCCAGGGCGCAGCGCGGCTCCACGCACGCGCCTTCATCCACCTCGGGCGTAAAGACCACGCGCGCGTCCAATGCGAGAAACACCTGACGCGCCACGTCCAGGCCGGCGACCACGCCGTGCTGCTTGGCGATGATGCGGCCGTGCATGGTGGCATCGGGGGGCACGACGGCGTCGGTCGTCACGTCGCCGGCGCCGATGTCCTCTTCCAGCGCGCGGCGGATCTGCTGGGTCCAGTCCAATTGAGGTTCTCCTTTACACGGACCTAAATCCTCATCCTGAACTGTAACAAGCCATCTGCTCGTCTGCCAAAGCGAGATGAGACTACCACTTAGAGATGAACGGTCAATGAGTTTCAAATGCTATGGTCAGTAAGATCACTCACGGTATGCTTCACGGCGCCTCTTGCAGGCATAGAGCACCACATCCCTGCCAAAGAGATCATAGCGAATCCGGTAATGCCCCGAGGCGACGCGCCACTGCCCTTCCCCTTTTTTCACTCCCTTGAGCTTCTTGATGTTGTGCTTGCCGCTCCGGTTGTAGGGGTCTTCACGGAGGGCTGCTTCCATCGCTTCCACATGGGAGATCGCTTCCGGTGTCCGTTTGGCTAGGCTCTTGTAGTCGCGATCGAAGTGGGAGGTGCTGACAAGGAGGTAGGGCACGGACAGGTTGTCACTTCCGCCGCTTGGTCATCGTGCGGGCTTCGCCCAGGACCTTCTTCACGGGACGGGCTTTCCCCGCTTGATACTCCTGGTAACCCTGCTGAATCTGTGCCTTCAAAGATTCATCGTGCAGGTCCAGGTAGTCCTCTAGCTCGTCGGCGTCCAGGATGCCGAGCATGGGGATCCCGTCTCGCTCTACGATGATATACTCCTTGCCCACTTTCACACGGCGGATTAGTTCGCCGAAGCGGGTCTTGGCATCGGTCGCCGAGACTCGGGTCACTTTTGGGGTTCTGATGGCCATCTCTCCTCCTCAATGATTAACGTTGGTCAACAAGGAGCGTAATCGAAAAAGGCGCATACGGCAAGGCCCGACTGGAGTTACCCCGTTATGGTGGACAGTGTAGCACTTGGTACAGCCAATCTCCGCTCGTAGTCATGAGGTGAGTCATAATCAAGGGCGGAATGACGTCGGTGCA
>DATCIV010000048.1:0-5536 GCA_036507575.1 Candidatus Bipolaricaulota bacterium
CTTTCCCCTCATCCCGACCTTCCCCCGCCAGGGGGGAAGGAGTGGTTGAAACAGCTTGGCTTTGTGAAGTGCATAGTTTCGAATTCCAAAGTAGGCGCTTCTCAACAGAACGCAATCTTACAGCGCCAGCTCGCCGATGCCGGTGAGGGCGGGCTCGCGCAGCGCCGGGGCGATGTGGCGGTTAGCCTCTAAGAGCGATTGTCCGTTGGAGAAGCCTTCGATGACCATGGGCCTGCCCGAGCTGCCCAGCGCGATCAGGGCGCCCGAGATCATGAAGGAATAGGTGTGGCTCAAACGGGGGTCGGGCAGCGAGCGGTACAGCTCGAAGGCGTCGTCCCCCTCGCGCGCGCGGATGTGGTCGGCATCAGAACCAACACCAAGCCCCACGCCGTAGATGCGAAAGTGCAGATTGCGATAAATTTCTTTCTGGATCTCGGCGATGGTCTGGGTGATGAACAGGAAGCCGCAGCGCATCTTGCGCAGTTCCTTCACGCTGTCCGTCAGCCCTTTGCACAGCGAGGCCAGCATCGTGTCCTGGCCGGGGTGCTGCGGGATGAAGCGGCCGGCCTCGTCCAGCACGATGAGGCAGTTGCTCTTCTCTTTTTCCTGGTCGCGGTAGTGGGCGTAGGAGATCTGGCGCAGCTTGCGCAACACGAAGTCCATCAAATAGAGCTTGAAGCGCTGGCTCATCTGGATGCGCTGCGGGTTGAGGTCCAGGATGCGGATCTGGCCGCCCAGGATGGTGTCCTGCAGGACCTTGAACACGCTAATGCGGGAGCGCCCTTGCGCGTCGATGGGGCAGAACAATCTGACGGTCTCGTTCCAGATGTGGCTCAGGGTGAAGTGCGGGCCCTGCCAGCTTTCCAAAAAGCGCGAGGCGTACTCCTCGCGGCCCTTGATGGCGTAGGCGTTTGCGATGTGGTGGCTGAACAGCTGCGCGAAGGGCAGCAGGGTGCGCTCGTGCACCTTCACCTGCAAGGCGTTGACCTTGTCCCAGTCCATCACGGTCTCCCAGACACTCTGCTTCTCCAGCTCGCCAAGCAGCTGCGCGGCATATTCTGCAGCGTCGGCTTCCTTCTGCTTGGAGACGCCAAGGGCCTTGAAAAAGCCCTTCTCGACCAGCACCTGCACGAACATCTCCGCGCCCTCCAGGCACAATTGATCGAGCGAGATGATGTGCTGGCGCGGCTTGAAGCGCCCGCCGCTGCACGCGATGAGCAGCTGGTGGAAGTTGAACTCAAACCCCGTCCCCGTGCCGAAGTCGTTGGAGGCGAACTCGCTTTGCGGGTCCAGAATCAGCAGCCCCATCTGCGGGTTGTGCGACCACAGCGAGATCAGCGAGGCCGCGATCACGCTCTTGCCGCTGCCGCTGGGGCCGAACACCCCGCCCATGTAGGCCTCGCCGCAGCCCTGCTGGTCGAAGGGGCCGAAGTGGCGCACCAGCACGGGGGCGGGCACGTCGAGCGTGCCGTAGAAATTTCCCAAGTAGCCGTAGCCGACCTCGCTTGCCATGATCTTCTCGATGAGCTGCTTGTCCACCTGGAATACCTTGAGCCCGCTGCCCGGCGGCACGGCAAGGCGCGTCTTCTCGTAGACCAGCGCGCCGCCCTTGATCACTTCGCGGTAG
Source organism: Candidatus Bipolaricaulota bacterium (assembly GCA_036507575.1). GTDB lineage: Bacteria > Bipolaricaulota > Bipolaricaulia > RBG-16-55-9 > JAJCYT01 > DATCIV01. The sequence continues at coordinate 1,628 of DATCIV010000048.1, forward strand.
GCGCCCACGATGTGCAGGCTGCCGGTGGTGGTGTCGCCGATCTCGGTCAGGTGGGGCAGGCTGCCGTGCAGCTTGATGTAGTTTTTCAAACTGGCGTCCTCGTGCCAGCGGTTCTGCGTCTCGATGCGGGCCACCTGGCCCAGCACCAGCAGCTCCTCGTGGCCAAAATGGCCGTGCACGGGCACGGTCAGCGACAAGAGCGCCCCCAGCAACGGGGTCTGCAGGTGCGCGTTTCGCACGTCGAACTGGGCCTCGATCACGGTGTTCGGCGAGCCGACGACGGCGACTTCCGTGCGCTTGGGCGAGCCGTTGCCGAAGTGGCCGTTTGCGGCGCCCGGAGCGAAGGGGCGACCTTGCATGCTCATGAAATCGTCTCCTTGACGGCGTTTCCAACCTCCGATGACCTTCATTATGCCCATGGGCTGCGACGACAAAGAGGATGAGCGTTACACTCAGCGCTTTGCCCGTTCCCTCCTCTCTGGCTCCAGCTCTAGTCCACGGTGCGATACGGCTGGCTGAAGAACCACGCCCACGAAGCCAGCTCCATGTCGCGGCGCACCACTTCCTTGAGCGCGGCGGCGGCCACGCTCACGCCTTGCTTGGCGAAGCGATCGGCCACGTAAAAGCGATACGGCTCCTGCAAATCGGGCGAGGCCGTGTCCTGGAGCCACCAGGCCAGCAGCGCGCTCGTCCCCGCAGCATCGTCAAGGAAGCGGCGGTTCATCTCGATTTTGAACACCCCGTGCGGCGCGTCGGGCCGGTAGTAGAGGTGGTGGATCTCGTGCGGATCGCCCGAAATCGTGAGCCACTGAGCGACCTCGTTGGCGCTCTCGCAAAAGGGGTACGCGGAACTGACGTGATAGGGCCGCTCCGGCTGACGGATGGACACCGGCTGCAGCGCCTCGCCCGCCTCAAGCACCAGCGAGGCAAACGTCTTGTCGTCGAAACGGCCTACCCAGTGGGGAATATACGTTTCAATCAAAGAGGTGGTGGTCACAAGCTTCAAGTTGCCCACGATTCGAGAGCTGGTCAGATACGGCGTCAGCCAGTCGCGCCCCTCGAAGGCGGCCAGCGTGCGGCCCGGCTCGCGGTCCGGGTAGGCCGTTGCGAACCGGCGCCAGTGGCCGAGTTGATCGGGCAGGTCGCGCTCGATGCCGGCGTAGAACTGGTTGACGTGGATGATGGAGTTGATGCGGCTGCCGTCGATCAGGCACAGCGCCTTCGGGAATTGCTCCACCACCTGCACGGCCATCATGATCTCGTGCATCATCATCAAGCCGGAGGACAGCGCGGTCAGGCACGGCGCGTGGGGCAGGATGGACAGGCTCGAGCGCTGGTCGTTGTCCTCAAGCGCTTCTCCCACGCGCACGGCGCAGGCGATGGAGTAGGCGCTGCCGCGATCCACCTCGGCCACGTGCGCCCCATCCACGGCGTACACCCGCTCCCACGGCGGGCAAGTGGGCTGCACGCGCACGACCATCTCTTCCTGTTCAAGCCGCTGGCGCAGCTGCTCGCGCTGCAGGGTCATTTGCGAGAAATCCTGCTGCAGGTGCGCGCTCAAGGCAGCCGCGTGGTCGATCAGCTGTGCGATCAGCGACTCGGGCAATACCACGGCGTTCATGTTATCACTATTTTACAAATCACGAAATCAAGATCGAGTATAGCACAAAGCTTCTCGTTTGTGAAGGCCTGTGAATTGCATGCTGTCGTGGGGGCGACCTGCCGGTTGCCCCTACAGTGATTTTGTAGGGCTGGCTCTGCCAGCCGACGCGCATAAGGCCGGCACAGCCGGCCCTACAATGGTGACATTCGTTGGATGTTCTCAGCGCCCCTCAGCTTGCAACAACTGGCCTACCTGCCGATGGTCCCACTGGTGCCAGCCGTCCACGCGCTCGGCGCGCGGCAGCAGCCAGCGCTCCTTCCACCAAGCGGCGAGTTCTTCGAAGGGCTGATGGAAGTAACAAGGAACGTTGGTTTCCCCCGCCATATAGGCGTCGAGGTTTTGAATCAGCGGGAACAGGAACACCTCGCGTCGGATGCCGTGCTTGAGCAAGTGCCTGGGCAAGTCCAGTTGATCCAAAGCGCGCGCGCAGGTTTGCCACACGATCTTGGGGCCGGCGCCAAAGCCCCCGCGCGTGGAGATGCCCTTGGCTTCCAGCAGTTGCCGCATCAGCGGATACAGCCGGGCCAGGTGGAAGCTGCCGTACCCCTCCGTGAAGCCAATCGAGCGGGCGATCCAGCGCTCCCGGCACTTGAGCCGGTTGTAAAGGCTGCTGCGCCCGAAGGCGCTGGTGGAGGTGAGGGCGATCAGATGCGAGGGCAGGCGCACCTGGTCCATCTGGGTCAGGCGGTTGTGGTACTTGAGCCGGTAGCAGCCGCGCACTTCATCGGACGCTGCGGCCAGCGCCACCAGCTTCCCGCCCAGCAGCCTGCCGTAGGGGGGGACCGCTCCCAAGGTGTAGATGTCCATGGTCTGGTTGACGCGTTCCACCTTGCCCTCGTGCGGGTAAGCGAACAACCGGTCGCGGGCGGGCAGGTCCAGCGGCGGCGACTGCAGGCCGAGCAGGCCCATGAGTTTTCCGTTGGCGCCGTCGAGGATGAGGAACTTCAGCCGCCGGCCGAAGCCTTTGGTGAACGGCAGAGACCAGGTCAGCCGGGCCAGGCGGAACAGGTCCACCTGCCATGGTTCTTCCACCGGCGCCAGCACGGGCGCGATGCGGGCCGGGCGCACGTCGCTGCCGTTGGCGAAGAAGCGCTCGTATTTGGGATAGGCGCAACGCACCCAGGCGTGGCTGCGCCTGCGGACCAGCTCCACCGCGGGCGCGTGCAGGGAGCGGCACAGGTCTTTCGATGGAATGCGTTGAAGCGCCTTCAAGCACTCGACTTCCCGAATGATCTCCCGTCGCAACTGGGTAGCTTGGTTCATTTCTCCCCCACGAAATGAAAAACGTCCGCCGCGATTATAGCCGCAAACCGCGCGTGCGGGCGCCAGCGCGCAAAGGCACTTTAAGCGCAAGGATCGGATAGCCAGGGGCGGACGGCTGCACTATGATGGGCGACGAAAGGAGCACCTCATGACCCCTGCGGCACAAGAGGCTTTCACCAAGGACCAGGCACGGTGCTGGCAGGCCACGCTCCAGCGCGATGGCCGCTACGACGCCCTGTTCGTGTACGCGGTGCGCACCACGGGCATTTACTGCCGCCCGTCCTGCCCTTCGCGCCGGCCGCGGCGGGAGCAGGTGGTTTTTTACGATTCCTCGCAGGCTGCGGGGCAGGCGGGCTACCGGCCCTGCAAGCGCTGCCGACCTGATCAGGAGCTGAACCCTGGCCTGGCCAAGGTGCAACGCGCGTGCCGTTACATCGAATCCCACCTGGAGGAAGCGCTCACGTTGGAAAAGCTCGGCGCGCAGGTGGGGATGAACCCGCATCACCTGCAGCGCGCGTTCAAGAAGGCGCTGGGCGTCAGCCCGCGGCAGTACGCCGACGCCTGTCGGTTGCGCGCCTTCAAAGGCCGGCTTAAAGAAGGCGCCGATGTGACCGGCGCCCTGTACGCGGCCGGCTACGGCTCCAGCAGCCGGCTCTACGAGCGGTCTGCGCGCCAACTGGGGATGACGCCCGCCACCTTGGGCAAGGGCGGCCAGGGCGCGTCCATAGGCTATGCGGTGGTGAAAAGCGACCTGGGCCACGTGCTGGTGGCGGCCACCGAGCGGGGGATCTGCCAAGTGATGCTGGGCGACGGCGAAGCGGAGCTGCAGGCGGCTCTATGCGACGCGTACCCTCGAGCCCAGATACAAAAGGATTCGGGCGCTTTGGGCCAGTGGGTGCGCGCGATCCTGGAGTTCATCGAGGGCGAGCGCGTGGCGCTCGATTTACCGCTGGACGTGCAGGCGACGGCTTTCCAACGGCGGG
>DATCIV010000049.1:0-2779 GCA_036507575.1 Candidatus Bipolaricaulota bacterium
TCACCACGTCGCCCAGCACGCTGTTGACGGCCACCCCCCGCGCCCGCAACGCGGCGGCCGAGCGGGTGCGAACGAGCACGCCTACGGTGGCTTCGTCAGACGCCGATGCCGCCCCCATGAACACCCCTTGAAGTTGCCTCAATTCAAAGGCGCTTTCCGCTGCAGCAATGCGGGTGAGCAGAAAATGCAGCTCGGGAGAAAGCGAGGCGCTTCGACGGCCCGCCGGAACGCCCTCCAGCTCGAAGCACAACCACATGGCAAGCGCGGCGACGATCCCCCGGTACAGCATTTTCACCTGAACCATAGAACCCTCGCCGCTTGCGCAGAGCCATCCGAAAAATGCGCCACCGCGATGTACACGCCGTTGGCAGCCGTGCGCCCGCCGTGGGTCAACCCATTCCAGCGCATGGCGCGCGTTTGCGTGGAAGTCTGGTAGACCTGCTGGCCTGCCAGGTCATAGAGGGTCAAGGTGAACGCCGAGCGGGACTGAAATTGCACCGCATGCGACAAGCGCTGCACCTGCAGGGGCGAGGTCCGCCCCCCTTGAAAAGCGCCCATGCCTGCACCCCCACGCACGCTGGAGGGGAGGACCTCGATCTGCGCATCGCCCTGGATGGGCGCGCCGTTGGCCAGCCCGCGAAGGGTGTAGACGCCAGGCGCCTGCCCCGCCGGGATGGTCAGCGTGTAATGGGCATCCGCCCGCTGGCCGGGCTGCAGCATCGGCCAGAACCAACGTTGCGTCGCCGGCTCGAAGGGCCGATCGTCCGAGCTGAGGACCCACCCTTTGGGAACGCTCTCGCGCAGCTCCAGCTGCGCGAAGGTCATGGCCGGCACCTGCGTCGTCACGGTCACCATCAGCGAGCCGCCCGCTTCCACCTGCGCCGCGCTCAAGGTGCGCGTGGCGCTCAGCTGGACGAGCGCCAAGTCCAGCGCTCCGGCGCCGTAGATCGGGTCCTTGCCTAGGAAGCCAAGGTCGCGCGTCTGGCTTTCCAAAGCCGCCCTCACCTGAAAGACGTCCCACTGGGGATGCGAAGACCACAACAGCGCCGCCGCGCCGGCCACGTGGGGAGCGGCTGCAGACGTGCCGGTGAACGGGTGCAGCAGCAGGTTGTGCACGTCATCGGGCGCCACCAAGTCGGGTTTGGTCCTGCCGTCGCTGGTGGGGCCAAGCGAGCTGAAGGGCTGCTGCGGGCCGTCGGGCCAATGCGCAATCGAAACCGCGCCCACCGACAACGCAGCAGGCGCGTCGGCGGGGGCCAGCAGGCTGCCGTGGGGGATCGAAGGGAACAACGGATGCCCCTGGTCGGTGAACACCTTGATCCGCAAGGGCCCGTAAGCCCGGCGCGCCAACACCTTGATATAGTAAAGGTCGGGTTTTTCCACCACATACTCGATGCCCTCGACCGGCGGCTCCGACCCCGTTTGCCACTGCGTGGAAGAAGCCACTGCCTGACCCTGGCTGTTGTACAGATACAGATCCAGATCCTGTGAAGTGAGGGGCCAATCATCCCAGGTGAGGGACACGGTGACGATTCCAAAATACGCGGACAACCGCAGCGACTGCTCTATGCTACCGGGAAAATCGGCCCAGCGATCGCCGTCGGCGTCCACCAAACGACCCGCCCAATGGTTTTGGGCGTGGTTGCCGGCGGCGTTGACCCACAGGATGCCGGCGCCTTGGGCGCGCTGCGCCAGCTCGGCGAAGAAACCCGTGCCGTCGCTGAAGTTGCTGTTGTTCCAACCCACCGAATGATTGATGATGTGCACGCCTTGGGCGATGGCATCGTCCACGGCGTTCTCCAGGCTGACCTCGTCCACAACTTGCTTTAGGTACAACTGCGCCTGGGGCGCCACCTCGTGCACGATGAGGGCCACCGCTGTGCCGTGGTTGTCCTGCAACCCTCGTTGCCCCGTGTAATCTTCGAAATCGGCGATCGCGCTCTCGGGCAGGGCGCCTCGCTGTTTGGCGTACTCCAGCGACGCAAAGCCGATGTCGATCACGGCTACCTTAATCCCTTGACCTTGGGCGCCGAAGCTGTGGTAGAGCGTGGCGCCGAGGGGAGTGATCGCCTGGCTGGTGGGGAAGTCTTCTACCTGAAACGAATGGGGCCTGCGCACGTAGCGCACGGCGGGCAACTGGGCCAACGCTTCCAGCTTGTCCAGCGGAACGCGGGCGCGCAGCAGGCTGTTGGAGCGCGCTTCCACGCGGGCGCCCAGCGCGCGCAGCGCGGCGTCGGATATGACTGCGGCGGAGCCGCCTTGCGGCTCGATGACGACGCGCACGCCGTCGGAGTTGAAATCGGCGTTTGGATCGAAAGCGGAGGCGGGGAACGGAGCGCTCTCCAGGTTTGCCGACAGCGCCAACGCCATCAAGCCATCGGCGATCTTGACCTGGTGCTGCGCCAGCGACAGCGCCTTGGGCGGCAATGGGTCCGCAGCCGCCGGCTGTCCCAAAGACCGAAACTCAAAACCGAGCAACGCCACGCCGACCAGCAGGAGGATCATGATTCGATAGTGCATGACCAGTGAGGATAGAAAAGAGCTCGATGCGGATCAAGGACACTTGGGTTTCTCTTTTCAAAAAAGGGCTTGATCCCGGTCATTGCAGGTTGTCTGCGCCCCGAGATATACTCCCTGCAAAACGACAACATGGAGTGATTTTTTGGCAATACATCAGGTTTTCAAGCACCGGCACACCGTGCGCTTCGGCGAGATCGACTACGCCGGCATCGTCTACTATCCCAACTTCTTCGACTTCTACCAGCAGGCCGAAGAGGAG
>DATCIV010000050.1:0-3792 GCA_036507575.1 Candidatus Bipolaricaulota bacterium
AAGGGGTTTTCCTGCGCTCCTGGGGGGTGGAAAGCGACGCGCCGGGCACGGGCTTCAAGCTGCCACTGGGCGCCGACGCCGATGGGCTGGGCATGCTCTACATCGGCGACCACTTCAACCGCCGCGCGCAGGCGTTCTACATCGCCATTGACTCGCAGGAGATACAGGGCGCCGGGGAGTGATGTGGCTGTTGTAGAGTTAATCGAGGATATTTATACTTGCCCCCAAGGGGGGGTTATGGTCAGCAAACTCAGCCGCCGTCAGTTTCTCGCAGGATCCGCAGCCGCCGCGCTTGCAGCGCAGAGCGCGTCCGCATCCGCACAAGAGCCTGGAGCGCCAGATCCAAGCGTTGAGTTGATCCCGCTGGATCAACCGGGGGCATTGACCCCGACCAAGCTGCAACAACGGGCCGACAACGCCTTCCTCACCCGCATGCGGGCGGCCCAACTGGAGCGGGCGCAGGCCGTTGCCCAGCACCCCGCCAACGGGGACGAAGCGTTGTATCCCGAAAAGGTCGGCACGTTCACCAAGACGCTGCCCCACAACCAACTCGGCGAAGTGGACCCGGATGCCTACGGCGCCCTCATCGACGCCATCGAGTCCGGCGAAAAAGCGGCTTTTGAAGCGATCCCTCAGGGCGGGCCGGTGGCGCTGACCAACCCGCAAGCCGCTTACGCCTTCGACCTGTCTGCGCCCGACCCTTACCAATTGCCCTTGGACCCCGCGCCCAGCCTGGCAAGCCCGCAAGCGGCCGCCGAGATGGTCGAGGTCTATTGGCACGCGCTGCTGCGCGACGTGGGATTCGACGCGTACGAGGGCCACCCTGTGGTGGAGTCCGCCCTGGTCGATCTGTCGCGTTTGGTGGACTTTCGCGCCCCCAAGGTGAACGGCCGGGTCACCTCGAAAACCCTGTTTCGCGCCAATACGCCGGGCGATCTGGCAGGGCCTTACCTCTCGCAGTTTCTGTACCAACCGATTCCCTTTGGAGCGCACACCATCGAGCAGCGCAACCAGACCACCGTAGCCGGCGTGAACCACATGACGGCGTATGACCTGTGGCTTGCGGTGCAAAACGGCAACGCGCCGGAGACCCAGGCCTTCGACGATACCCCGCGCTACCTGCGAAACGGGCGGGACCTGGCGGAATTCGTGCACCAGGATTTTCCGGGCCAGGCGTTCTTGCACGCCGCCCTGATCTTGATGGGAATGGGTGCGCCGTTTGACCCCAACAACCCGTATTTGAACTCCAGGACGCAAAAAGGCTTTGTGCTCTTTGACGTCGCCCACGTGTTGAACATGGTCACCTACCTGGCCAGTTGCGCGTTGAAAGCGGCCTGGTTTCACAAATGGCTGGTCAACCGCCGCTTGCGCCCGGAGGCGTTTGCGGGCTTGATCCACAACCAGCGAACGGGCGCCAAGGCGTACTTGATCCACAACGAAGCGTTGTTCGCAAAAGCCCTGGAGGAAGTGCAGCGGCGATATGGAACGTATCTGCTGCCCATGGCGTACGCGGAAGGGTGTCCCACCCACCCCTCTTACCCGGCAGGCCACGCGACGATCTCGGGTGCGTGCGCCACGGTGCTCAAGGCGTTCTTCGACGAGGACTACGTCCTGCCCGATCCGGTGGCGGCAAGCGCCGACGGCCTGTCGTTGATTCCCTATCGAGGCGACGACCTCACCGTGGGCGGCGAGCTGAACAAGCTGGCGTCCAACATCTCGCTGGGGCGGGACTTTGCCGGCGTGCACTACCGCTCGGACGGCATCAAGGGCATGGAGTTGGGCGAGGCGCTGGCCATGGGCTTTTTGGCGGAACTGAAACTGACCTATCACGAGCCGTTTGAGGGTTTTTCATTTAAAACCTTCGACGGCGCGCCGGTGACGGTTTAAGCGATCTCGATCGCTTGCACTATCAGCAGCACGCCTTTGGAAAACCCTAGCGAAGCGGGCAACGCGCTGACCTCGTTGGACACCCCGCGGCTTGCGGCGCGGGCCAGCATGTCCCCGTGCAAAGGATAGCGCAGCCCCTGCGTCACGATCCCCTCCGCCCGGTCGCTCAGAGGGATGAAGGACACGCGCTGTCCGACGAAGGCGCTTTCCAAAAGGTGCTCTCCAGGCAACAGCACCTGCAAGCGCTCGGCGTCCGTCCACAGTAAAGCGCTGACCCCGGCGCGCGCGGCGCGCTCGAGCAAGAACAGGTTGCTCAGGGTGTGATCGGCGCGCAGCCCCCAGCCGCCGAAGATGTTGATTTCATCGGGCTTGCGTTCCAGCGCCAAGGCAAGCGCAAGCTCCAGGTCGGTTTCGTCCTTCTCCACCGGATGCCAGCGCACGGGAAACGGCGCAGCTTCCAGCCACGCGCGCTCCCGCTTGGTCAGAGAATCCCCGTCCCCCACGAACTGGTTCACGGGGATGCGGGCGCGTCGAGCGGCGCGGGTTCCGCCGTCCGCCGTGATGATCCACTGGCTGCGCTTGGCCAGCCAGCGCAACAGCGGTTTGGAGTGGGGCTCCCCGGCGGCAACGATGAGCACATTCATGGCGCCCCACTATATCAGGCGCGCTTGTCGCCGCGCGACCGGGGTGTTACCATACCGCCCATGGCTTGGCAAGGCGTGATTCATCAGTACAAACCCTTTCTGAACATCCAGGATGAGCGTTGCATCGTCACCCTCAACGAGGGCAACACCCCGCTGATCCACGCCCCTTACGTGCAAGCGCAGCTGGGGGCAAAGCTTGAAGTTTTCTTCAAGTTCGAAGGGCTCAACCCCACGGGTTCCTTCAAAGACCGCGGTATGACCATGGCCATCTCCAAAGCAAAGGAAGCCGGTGCCACAGCCGTGATCTGCGCCTCCACCGGCAACACGGCCGCTTCCGCTGCGGCCTACGCGGCTCGCGCGGGCATGAAGGCTTACGTGCTCATCCCCGAGGGCAACGTGGCGCTTGGCAAGCTGGCGGGCGCGTTGATTTATGGCGCCAAGGTGATCCAAATCCTGGGGAATTTCGATCAGGCTCTGTGCCTGGTGCGCGAGGTATCCGAAACGCAGCCGGTGGTCTTGGTCAACTCGGTGAACCCGCACCGCATCGAGGGACAGACCACGGCCGCCTTTGAGGTCTGCGACGCGCTGGGCCATGCGCCTGACTTTCACGCGCTCCCGGTGGGCAACGCGGGGAACATCTCCGCGTATTGGAAAGGGTACAAGCGCTATCAAGAAGCAGGAAAGATTTCGAAAAAACCCGTCATGCTGGGGTTCCAGGCGGCGGGAGCTGCACCCATCGTGGCGGGCCATCCCATCGAACATCCAGAGACGATCGCCACTGCGATCAAGATCGGAAACCCGGCCAGTTGGAAAACGGCGGTGGCTGCTCAAGAGGAGTCGGGCGGGCTGATCGACGTGGTCACGGACGAGGAGATTCTCTCCGCTTACCGGCTGTTGGCGTGCAAGGAAGGCGTATTCTGCGAGCCGGCTTCGGCGGCGGGAGTGGCCGGCGTGCTCAAGCTGGCCAAGCGCGGGTTTTTCAAAAATAAAGCGGGAACGCTGGTGTGCACGCTCACCGGCCACGGCCTGAAAGACCCCGACAACGCAGTCAAGAACTCGGACAAGCCGATGAGCGTGCCGTCGCAACTTGGTGCAGTGCTTGAGGCGATGGGGCTGTGATCCTTCCGCTATGAAGTACGTTGTTCTGCTCGGCGACGGCATGGGCGACTACGCCTATGAGGAACTCGACGGCCTGACGCCGCTGCAGGCCGCGCGCACGCCGCACATGGACCGGCTGGCGCAGCAGGGGGAGCTTGGGTTG
>DATCIV010000051.1:0-4030 GCA_036507575.1 Candidatus Bipolaricaulota bacterium
TTCAACCACAACACCCACTACAGACACCACCTCAACAACGACGACCACGCCGCCCGCGCAGACCGACACCTCCAGCACCGCCCCGGCGATGGAGATCAAGAACCCGGGCACGCTGATCGTGGCCGACGTCAGCGACATCGACACGTTGGACCCGCACTTCATCTACGATACCTCCAGCGGCGAGATCGTCTTCCACGTCTACGACAACCTGATCGCCTACGACGGCCCCTACGCCGATCGCTTCGTCCCCATGCTGTCCACCGATGTGCCCAGCGTGGAGAACGGCTTGATCCAGGAGAACCCGGACGGCACCGTCATCCTGAGCTTTCCCCTGCGCCAGGGGATCAAGTTCCACAACGGCAACGACCTGACCCCCGAGGACGTGGCCTTCAGCTTCCACCGGCTCATGCTGTTGGACCGCGCCAACGGCCCCAGCTGGCTGGTGCTCGATCCGCTGCTTGGGGTCAACACCGTCGAGGACCTGGCCAGGCAGATCGAATCGCAGCGCACCGGACAGGCCGCAGCAGACATCGATTTCGACGCCGTGGGCGCAGAGACGCTGGTTGAAACGTGCAACCGCGTCAAGCAGACCGTTCAGGTGGAGGAGGGCAACGTGGAATTCCACCTGCCCAGGGCGTTCCCGCCGTTTCTGTCCATCCTCTCGCAAAGCGCCAGTTGGGCCGCCGTGATGGACAAGGAATGGGTGGCCGAACAGGGCGACTGGAACGGCGATTGCGCCACCTGGCAGACCTACCACGACCCGCAGAAGGAGAACGACCCGCTGTACGAGAAGATGAACGGCACGGGCCCGTTCAAGCTCGAGTACTGGGATCACAACTCGGGAGATATCTCGATCGTGCGCAACGAGAGCTACTGGCGCGAGCCGGCGCAGCTTGAGCGCGTGGTGATCAAGAAAGTCAACGAGTGGAGCACGCGCAAGCTGTTGCTGCAAAACGGCGACGCCGACATCGCCAGCGTGCCGCGCCAATACATCGACCAGGTGGACGGCACCCCCGGCGTGCGCATGATCAAGGGCCAGGTGCAGATGAGCATCGGCTACCTGTTCTTCAGCCAGCAGATCACGGCGGAGGGCAACGACTACATCGGCAGCGGGCAGCTGGACGGCGAGGGCATCCCGCCCGACTTCTTCACCGACCTCGACGTGCGCAAGGGCTTCAACTACGTCTTCGATTGGGAGACCTTCATCGAGCAGGCCCGCAAGGGCGAAGCCGAGCAAGCCAGGGGCCCCATCCCCAACGGCGTGCCCTACTACAACCCGAACGGCCCCATCTACACCTTCGATCTGGCAAAGGCCGAAGAGCACTTCAAGCAGGCGTGGGGCGGCCAGCTGTGGGACAAAGGCTTCAAGTTCATCGCGCTCTACGTCAGCGGCGGCGACGTGGCCAAGACCATGCTCGAGATCGTCAAGCGCAACCTGGCGCGCTTGAACGAGAAGTTTCAGATGGAGGTATTGAACGTGGAGTGGTCCACGTTGTTGAGTCAGCGCGTCGAGCGGCGCGTGCCGCTGTCGGTGGGTTACTGGCTGGAGGACTACCACGACGCGCACAACTGGCTGTTCCCCTTGATGCACAGCCAGGGCACCTACGGCCTGGAAATGGGGTTGGACGGGCGCTACGACGCGCTGATCGATCGGGCGGTGGACGAGCTGGATCCGCAGAAACGCCAGGAGCTCTACTACCAGCTGCAGCAGATGGCCTACGACGACGCCGTGGTGGTGTTCACCGAGCAGCCTTTGGGACGCCACTATCAGCGCGATTGGGTGAACGGGTATTACTACAACCCGATCTGGCCGGGGCGCAACTTCTACGCCATGTCCAAGCAGCTCGACGCCAAGCCCAATCAGACCTACGTGGAGGCGCAGGGGTTGACCGTGCTCCAGTGGTAGCAGGTCATGCTAGCCTACATTGCGCGCCGTTTGATGTTCGTGCCCGTCATCCTCTTCGGGGTGACGATCCTGTTGTTTGTGATGCTCAACTTGCTGGATCCGTACAAGCGGCTGTCGCTGTACGTGAAGGACCCCTCGCAACTGCGAGGCGGCAAAGAGCAGTTGGATAGGCTGATCGACAAATACGGCTTGAACGACCCGATGCTCACGCAGTACGCGCGCTGGGTGACCAAGCTGGTGCAGGGGGATTTCGGCTGGTCGGAGACGGCCAAGACCACGGTGCTTGAAGGCTTCAGGGGCCGCTTCGCCGCCACGGCGGAGCTGGCCCTGTTTGCCTTCATCCCGCTGGTGATGCTGGGCATCTGGATGGGGGTGCTTGCGGCCGTCCACCACAACCGCCCGCTGGACCAGATCACGCGCGTGTTCACCACGGTGGGGTACTCGCTGCCCACGTTTGTGCTGGGGCTGGCGCTGCTGTTGGTGTTCTACGGGCTGATCTCGAAGTACCTGCCGCCGCTGTTTGAGGGCTGGTTCTCCCCGGGCCGCCTGAGCGCGTGGGCGCAGCAGTTGATCAACACGCCCGCGTTTCACCGCTACACCGGCATGATCACGGTGGATGCCTTGCTCAATTGGCAGTGGCGATTGTTCTGGGATGCGCTGGGGCATCTGATCCTGCCCACCGTCACCCTTTCCTACGGCAGTTGGGCCGCGCTGCAGCGCGTGATGCGCTCCTCGATGCTGGAGACGCTGCGCCAGGACTACGTGACCACCGCCCGCGCCAAGGGCCTGACCGAGAGCGTGGTGAACAAAAAGCACGCCCGGCGCAACGCGCTCATCCCCATCGCCACCTACACCGGCTTCACCGTGGTGGCGCTGTTGTCCGGCGTGGTCATCACCGAAACCATTTACAACTATCCGGGGCTGGGGTCTTGGCTGGTCCAGGCTTCCCTGACGTTGGACGTGCCGGCGGTGCTGGGGCTTTTGACGTTCGTGACCGTGCTCTACATGGTGGTCAATTTGATTGTGGACCTGCTGTACGTGGTGATTGACCCACGGGTGAGGCTCACCTGATGCGCGTGCTGCGAGCCGTGCTGAGAAACCCGCTGTCCTTGCTGGGGTCCTTGTTGCTGGCGGCGTTTGCGGTCGTGGCGCTTGCCGCGCCTTGGCTTGCGCCGCCGGAATCGGCCAAAAAACCCTACGACATGCCGCAGCGCGAAATCGTAAAACCCTTCCAGCGACCCGAGGGCAAGGAAGTGTTCGTGAACACCCCCCAGCCCCCCAGCGACAAGCACGTGCTGGGCACCGCAGAAAACCACTACGACATCTACTACGGCATCGTGTGGGGCGCGCGCAACGCCTTTCGCCTGGGCTTTTTGATCGTGGCCATCACGCTCTTCATCGGCATCGTCATCGGCGCGGTGTCGGGGTACTTCGGCGGCTGGCTGGATGAGATCATGATGCGCATCGTGGAGATTTTTCTCGTCTTCCCCTCGCTGATCGCCATCTTCGTGCTCTCCAGCATCCTGGGCCGCAGCCTGGTGAACGTCGTCATCGCCTTTGTGGTGTTCGGCTGGACCACCTATGCGCGCTTCGTGCGCGGGGAGGTGCTGCACGTCAAGGAGAACAACTACGTGGAGGCGGCCAGGGCGGCGGGCGCAAGCCACCTGCGCGTGATCTTCCGCCACATCATGCCCAACGCGATTTTTCCGGTGGTCGTGCTGGCTTCGCTGGACATCGGCAGCATCGTGCTGGGGGTGTCGGCGCTCTCGTTCCTGGGCATGATCCCCGAAGGCATGGCCGATTGGGGCCAGCTCATCGGCGTGTCGCGCAACTGGATCCTGGGCACGTTCGATAACCCCTTGGCTTATTGGTACACCATCCTCTATCCGGGCCTGGCGATCACGCTGTTTGTGCTCAGCTGGAATTTGCTGGGCGACGCGGTGCGCGACATCTTCGATCCCCGCATGCGCAAGAACCGCAATTGAGTGAAGCTCCCCGCCCACAGGGCGGGGCTTCTTGAAAGACGCCTGCGGAACTAGAACAGCTTAAGTTGCTGAGGTGACCGCTCTTCATGACCATGATACTCAATGTACCTACGGATGATCTGCGCTGTGACCTGATCCC
>DATCIV010000052.1:0-3648 GCA_036507575.1 Candidatus Bipolaricaulota bacterium
CCAGGCGGCGTTGAAGTAAACAGGATCATCTCTCACGAAAGTAGGAGCCATGAGCGATGTAAAGCGCTATATCGAGAAACGGGCCAAGCGCGATCGAGGATTTGCCGATGGTTTTGAAACGGGATATGCCACGTTCAGAATTGGTATCTTGTTGCGCCAAGCTCGTGAAGCCGCAGGTCTAACTCAAGAAGAAATGGCCCAACGTTTGCGCACGAAGAAGTCGGAGATTTCGCGGATTGAGAATCATGCGGAAGATGTGCGCTTGTCAACCCTGAGGCGCTATGCGGAAGCAATAGGGGCAAATCTTCACATCAGATTAGCCCGAGTGTAAATCAGCAATATTCTTCTGCCAAGCGGGTGCGCGTTGATGTTAGCTGCCGACAGCCATTAGGGAAAAGGGACCCTTTACGAATGAATCAAAACCCATTGTTGGCACGCATCAAACGCATTGTGCTCAAGTTCGGAACGAGCGTGCTGGCCGACAAGCAACTGCACTTTGACGCAGGCTTCTTTGATCAGCTTGCGCTGCAGGTCGCGATGTTCGCCAATCGGAAGCTGCAAACCATCATCGTCACCTCGGGCGCCATCGCTGCCGGGCGCTCGCTGCTTGGCCTGGCTGCGGAGAGGCCGCGCACCTTGGCGGGCAAGCAGGCGGCCGCTGCGGTGGGACAGATCCAGCTCATGCGCTTCTATCAGGATGCCTTTGCCAAGCAAGGGCTCAAGATCGCCCAAGTGTTGCTGACCCACGGGGACTTCCAGAGCCGCAGGCGCTTCCTGAACGCCAGGCAGACCTTGCTCAAGCTGCTCGAGCTGGGCGTCGTGCCGCTCATCAATGAGAACGACACGGTTTCTGTGGAGGAGATTCTGGTCGGCGACAACGACAACCTCTCGGCGTTGGTGGCGACGCTGGTGGACGCGGATCTGCTGGTGCTGCTTTCCGACATCGACGGGCTGTACAACGCCGATCCAAACGAAGACCCCAACGCCAAGCTCATCCCGGTGGTTGATGACGTGGAACGTGCGTTGGCATTTGCTCAGGGAACGAAAAACCCCGGCAGCACGGGAGGCATGATCACCAAGTTGCAGGCGGCGCGACGCGTCGGCGCTTACGGAATCCCGACATTGCTCATGAATGGCCGCAAGTTGGCCCAATTGGAAGCCCTGGCTCACGGACAGGTTTCAGGCACACTGATCCTGCCGAAATCCAAGCTGCGCAGCCGCAAGCATTGGATTGTCCACACCCTGAAACCCAAGGGGAGGATCACGGTGGATGCCGGTGCAGCAACCGCGCTTCGCGAGCAAGGAAAGAGCCTGCTGCCTGCGGGCGTTGCCTCCGTCGAAGGCCAGTTCGGACCTGGAGATCCCGTGGAGATTGCAGGTCCTGACGGAACGGCCCTTGCGCGCGGCCTGGTGTCGTATGGCTCCACTGACATTGATCGTCTGAAAGGCTGTAAGTCTGCTGATATCGACAGAATCTTGGGCTACAAGACGCACGACGAGATCATCCACCGAGATCATCTCGCGTTGCTGTAGCGCAGTATTTTGTAGGGCCGGCTGTGCCGGCCAAATATCTCATTCACCAAACAACGGCTGGCAGAGCCAGCCCTACAAAACCATTGTGGCAGTGTGCTAGATTCCGCACGTGGGGCTATTGCAGCAGTCTCATCAGCAACATCACGGCCACACCCGCTGTCGTCGCTCCCAGCAAGATCAGCTTGAGGGTCTGCGCAAAGCGCCTTTGTGCGGGCAGGAACTCGTAACTTCCCTTGAATTGGCCTTGCTCCGCGCGCCAGGTTCCCACGCTGGAGATGCCGTCCAAATTCGCTTCAGTTGAGAAAGTGGCGCCATCCCAATCCGGCCCAACCGAGTTGGCAAAGAGCGCTTTGGACAAGTCCAGGGCAGCAAAATGAGCCCCTCTGAAGTCCGTCCAGCCGAGGAACTGAGCCTGGTCGAAGCTGGACGGGGCCAGAAACTGAGCCTGCGTGAAGTGAGCGCTGTGTTGAAAGGCAACGTGAGAGAACAGCGCTGTCTGTTCAAACACCGCACCAACAAAGAAAACCTCGCTGCGGAACCGGGTTTGGGCAAAATCCGCCGTCCCGGCAAAGTGGGCGCCGCGAAAAGATGCGGTCCCCCCGAACGTGCTTTCGCTGAACTGCGCTGGTCCCTCGCACTGGACGCCCTCCAGGTCCACCATGCCTTGAAAGGCGCTTCGCGTGAAATCAACGCCTTGCACAAAGCGCGCGCCGCGCGCGCTCAAGTCCACGACCCGCGCGCCGGTGAAGTCCGTCGTGGTCTCAAAATTGGCCTGATCGAGCAGGAGGCGTGAAGCCGTCAATCCAAATGCGCGCAGCAAACTTGAGAAGCGGGCGCCGGATAAGTCCAGCGTGTCGGTGACTTTCATGCCGGTGAGAAAAACCGGGTTGTCGAAGCGCGCTTGTCGAAAGTTGATACTGTGCGCCTGCACCCGGTCGAAACGCACATTGCCAAGTTGCGTCTGATCAAAGAGCGCCTCTTGCTCAAGCTGTGCTTCCGACAGGTCCAACTCGCCAAACGTTGAGCCGCTGAACACCACCGGCCCCTTGAATCTCACTCTCAAGCCGGCGTCGTCCTTTGAACCGATCAACGCGCCGCTAAACGACGAGTGCGTCACGACGAATGCGCCGTTGATGGAGACGAGGTCGCCCCCTGCCGAGTCAACGCCATTGACCGGAAGCGCCCTCAAGTCCACATCTCCCTGGATGATGGCGCTGTCCACCCGCAGGCAATGTCCGCTGCGCAGCGACTCCAGGATGGCGGTCGCGGTGACCGTGCGCTGCGCGTCGGGCTCCTGGCCGGAGAAGCGGGCTTCCATGCAGCCCGTGGCCGGATTGAGCTTCAGCGGGTCCGTGGCCGCCGGCGTGGTCGCCTGCGCGAAGCTCAGGGCGCCAGTTGCCAGTGCGGCACAAACCAGTGTCAAGATGGAACGCCAGTGATTCATACTAAGCCAGATTAAACTACGCTCGCGAGCTTTTCCAGCCCAAGCGCTACGGTTTACTGATTCGCCAGATCCCGAATCCGACCCTCTGGTTGCGGTGAAACGGTGCTGGCTCTGCGAATGTACTCGGACAACACGTCCGCGTCCACAAATTGAGTGTCCAGATAATCCATAGCCTGGGCAAACACGGTGTACCCATCGCCGCCGCCGCCCACGAAGCTGTTGGTGGCAACGGTGTACTGCCTCGCAGGATCGAGCGGCTGCCCTCCCACCGTGATCTTCACCACACGGCTGCCCGCTGGCTTGGCACTGTCGTACACCAAGGTCATCCCCGAGATCTGCGGGAAGCGCCCGCCCCCCTCCTGAACTTGGCTCACGCCGTTTTCCATGCTTTCAAGGAGCTGCGCGCCCGTGACGGACAGGCGCACCACTGTGTTGCCGAAAGGCTGCACGGAAAGCACGTCAGCCAAGGTGATCGGACCTGCCGCGATGGAGTTGCGGATGCCGCCGCCGTTTTGCAGGCCGATGTCCGTACCCTGCGTTTGGCGCCATGCGTCGGCGATCAGGTTGCCCAGGTTTGTCTCGCGCGTGCGCACGGCCTCCGGGGCGCCTTCCAGGTCCACCGCTGCTTGTCCCACCACCTCGTCCAGACGAAGGGCAAGCTCCTGGACGAA
>DATCIV010000053.1:0-4861 GCA_036507575.1 Candidatus Bipolaricaulota bacterium
ACCCACAGTTGGATTGCGTGGAGCGCTTCCTCATCGTCGAGCAAGCCGTTGGCGTTCTCATCCAGGGCGAATGCGAACTGCTCTAAGGGTGCACCGGGTGCGATAGGTTGAGAAAACGAAGGTTCGGCAAGCGGTAGGGCAAGCGACAACGCAACAATCCAGCGAGCGAACGTGTTCACAATGTCCTCCTGCCTGTTGAGTATAGCTTCCTCGAGGGGCGGTCTTTGATGATCAAGATCATCGAAGACAAAAGGCTTCATGAATCGGGGGATAAAGGAGCGACCAAGAGCATTTAGACCTTATGAGCGCTCGTCGCTGTCAACGATCTCGACCCCAAGGCGCTGTAAGATGTCCTCGGTGAGCTGGGGATGAGCGCTTTTCATGGAGAGGAATTTTGTGCGCTTCAGTTGCTTGGTCAAGCCGATGTAGCCCACGTACCGCGCTCGCGCGCCGCCACGTTCCTTGTCCCAATAACTCTGCCTGAGCACCCAATAAAACGTGCGCTCGATGCCGGGCAACTTGCGCGGGAGATAGTTCAAGCTGAAGCCACTGTTGCCTTTATCGACCAGGTCTTGCTGGTCCCGGCCTGATATAGTCATATGCCTATATTATATCACGGGGAGATCACCGAAAGCAACAGCGGCGTTTCAAGCGCCCACTCAGCTGCCGGAAACGATCCGGCCGTCCTTCAGCCAGATCACGCGCGAGGCTCGATTGATCACTTTTGGGTCGTGCGAGGAGAAGACGAAGGTGGTCTGCTGTTGCTGGTTGAGCTTGTGCATGATGTCCAAGATCGCCTCGCCGGTTTCCGAGTCCAGGTTGGCCGTGGGCTCATCCGCCAGCACCAGCGCCGGGTCGCCGATCAAGGCGCGCGCGATGGACACGCGTTGCTGCTGCCCCCCCGAAAGCTCGTCGGGCCGATGCGCGGCATGCCCATCCAACCCCACCTCCTCAAGCGCCTGCGCCACCCGGCGCTGTCGCTCGGGGGCGGCGAGGCCCTTCAGAATCAGCGGGTACTCGACGTTTTCGAACGCGCTCAGCACCGGGATCAAGTTGAAGGTCTGGAACACGAAGCCGATGCGACGCCTGCGCAGCAGCGCCAGGTCATGCCGGCTGAGCGTCGTGGTGTTCTGCCCCTCGATCAGCACCGAGCCGCTGGTGGGCTGGTCCAGGCAACCGATCAAGTTGAGCAGCGTGGTCTTGCCGCTGCCGGAGGGGCCGGCGATGCACAGGAACTCGCCGCGCTCGATGTCCGCGCTCACGCCGCGCAGCGCCTCGATGGTGACCTTGCCCATGGGGTAACGCCGCGTGGCTTCCACGACCCGAACGACGACGTCGCTCACGTCAGCCTCCCGTGCTCGAGCATCCCTGCTGGAGCGCGTCTTCGCCGAACATCTCGTCGGGAAGTTCTTGCGGGATCTCCATGCTCTGGATCTGGAGCGTGGTCTTTGCGTCGGGCTCGGCGGTGCTGGTCATGACGCGGGTGGCCGGCCGCAGCTGGCCGGCGAGCTCCTGAACGTTCGAGAAGACCATTTGGTTGAGCAGCTTGCCGGAGAGGGTGTAGAAGTCGGCGCTGAGCGGCATCAGGTCCTCGACGCGCACTCTGAACAGGATGCGGTCATAGGTGGTGCCGCTGACTTTCGCCTTCAGCTCGAGCTCATAGGCGGCTGCGCCCTCCACCTCCTGCGTCCCCAGCAGGGTAGGCTCGTAATCGGAAGCGAAGTCCAGCCTCGCCAGGTCGCCCACGTTGAACGACGAGCCGAACAGCGATTGCTTGCTGTCCAGCGGCAGGGTCTTGCAGATGTTGGGGAAGAAGATCAACGTCAGGTCGCCGTTTCGCAGGATCTTCTGGCCCTTCTGCACGCCGTCGCTCAACACCTCGAGCAGGGCTTTTTCAGACCCCTTGCGCCAGAGCTGGAACAGCAAAACGATCGGCTCCTCGTCGGGCCTGACGCTCTCCATCTGCGCCACAGACACCGACAGCGGCGGGAACAAGAGGTCGGTCACCTGCTGCAGGATGTCTTGAGCAGAAGGTATTTCCTGCGCTGCGATGGGCAGGATGAGGCATGCCATTGCGGTTGCTGCACACGCTACTCGCGCGAGCCATTTCATAAGGGACTCCTTTCATCAAGAACTACATACGGCGCACTCAAACGTGTCGCAGCGCGTCCACCGGCTCCTGCCGGGAGGCCAAAAACGCGGGGTACACCGCCGACAACATCGCCACGCCCATGGCCAGGCTGCAGAACAACAGCAGCACCTGCCAGGAGAAGCTGGCGTAGATCGTCGTGCCAAACGGCGCATCGATCACGTTGGTGAGCGCACTCGGCGGCTGAATGCCCACCACGGCAAGCACTCCCACTACACTCCCGCCCAACAGTATGCCGAACAGCCCGCCGGCCACGCCGATGAGGGCGCTCTCGGTCAGGAACAATCGCAAAACCTCTCCCGGCGTGTTGCCCAGGGCAAGCAGCGTGCCGATCTCGCGCGTGCGCTCGAACACGCTCATCAACATGGTGTTGACGATGCCCAGCGCGGCGATGGCGATCACGATCACCGAGATGATGCCAAGCAGCCAGCGGCGCAGCTGCAGCACCTGCCAGATGGCGGCGCCCGCCTCCTGCCAGGTCTTGATCTCGACCCCGTCCTGGGACAACGCGGAGGCCAGGCGCCCGGCCACTGCGTCGGTGTCGTCAATGCTGTGCAGCGTCACGGCCAGTTCCGTGACCTGGCCCGGCATGTCCAGCAGCGCCTGACCGTCGGCCAGGGTGATGACGACGGTGGCGCTATCGATCTGGGCGTAGCCGGTGTAGAAGATGCCCTTGATCTCGGCGTCGATGGCGTTGAGCGCGCCCGATGCGGTGTTGGAGACCAGCGTGAGCACGTCGCCCACCTCCAGGCTCAAGTCCTCGGCAAGCGATTTTCCGATGAGGGCGTAGCCAGGCTGATCATCCAGGTAATTTCCGGCGACGATGGACTGGGCGATGGGGCTTGTGGCCCGCTCTTGTTCAGGTTGAAGCGCAAGGCCAAGCGCGCGCAGGCTCTCGCGCCGCGTGCCGATCAACGCGCCGAACTGGATGCGTTGGGCCACTTGGGCCACGCCCGGGATCTGTCGCACCTGCGCCGCAAGCGCGTCCGGCTGCTTCACGCGCGCGTCCAGCGACATCAAACGCGCCTTCTTCTCGTATCCCTGCGCGTGGAGTTGGATATGGCCCGCCTGGGCGCGGATGAAGTTGTCCGTGATTTGCGTGTCCATCCCGCTGATCACGCCCTGGAAGATGATGACGAGCGTCAAGCCCAGACCGATGCCGAGGAACGTCAACCCCGAGCGGCGCTTGTTGCGCAGCACGTTTCGCAGCGCGATCTTGAACAGCACGTTTGCCTTCTTTCCAGGGTTCGTCCTAAATGAATGAACGCTCATTCATTGATAGCGGACAAGCTCCCACCTGTCAAGAGGAAGGGGCCAAGAAACCCCCTCTCCTCCTCCCCCGTTCTGACGAAACAGGGTCCGTTCTAGCGAACGGGAAGGGGTTTTCTAATAAACAGCCTCCTTCCCCTGCGAAGCGGGGGAAGGGTGGGATGGGGGGTCAGCCGCGCGCCCTTGCCCACCACAGGTACAGCGGATCGCGACCCCACAAGCCGGTCACGGTGGCGTACGAGCCGATTACGATCAACAGGATGCCCAGCGGGGTCGTCCACTCCATGCGGGAGGCGTAGTAAAAGGCCGCACCGATGAGGCCCAGCCGCACGATGCGGTCCACCGGCGACAGCTTCCCGGCGGGCAGACGCGGCGCCTCTTTGGGCGGCGTCTGCCCCAGCATCTCGTACTTGGGCGCCTCGGCGTCGAACTCCCTGCGCTGCACGGCGATCGCGATCAGGAGCAGCGCGCCCACCCCCAGCAGCACGGCCGCAATCTCGATGGGCGTCACGTCACTGCCCTCCCAAGCTCTTGATGTAGGCGACCAGCCCGTCCAACTGCTCCTGGCTGAGCTGCGGGTAGGGCGGCATGAAGTTCCCAAAATTCTGCACGACCTTTTCGCCCGGCGCCAGGATGGACTCGATCAGGTACGCCTCATCCACCAAGGCCGTGGAGCCGTCGGCCAGCGTCTCCGTCTTGCCGAACAACTCCTTCCAGGTGGGTCCCGCGCTGGCGCTGCCGTCGGCGGTGTGGCAGCCCACGCAGCCCAGGCTGCGGTACAGACTCTGCCCCAGTTGCACGGCGGCGTCCTGGGCGGTGGGCTCGGGCTGCTTGATTTGGCCGGCCTTCAGCTCGGCCGGGAGGTTGCCCAGGCTCACCAAAAACGCGGCCAGGTCGCGCAGGTCCCGATCCGACAGATAGCCATAAGTCGGCATCACGGACTTGGGCTTGAACTTGCGCGGGTCCCGCAAGTGCTCCATCTGATAGGTCATGTCTGGGATTTTCCTGCCGATGAGGGTCAGGTCCGGCCCGTCGCGCTGGGTGCCCAGCAGTGCGTAGGGGAAGTTGACGAAGTCCCCGATTTGGGATACATCCTCTGCTTTGGCGCCCTCGCCCCAGCCGGTGACGACGTCCTCGGGGCGCAGGTAGAGCGTGTGGCAATACGTGCAGCCTTGGGCCAGGAACACGTCATAGCCGCGATACGGTTCGCCGCTCAAGTTCGTGCCGCCGGGGTCCGCGAGCGTTTCCCCGGGCGTCCAATCCCAGGCGCGCGCGGAGGGCGGCGTGCTTTGCGCCTGGAAGGCCACGATCAGGTAAAGGGCCAGCGTGAACAGCGTCATCACCACCACCAGCGAGCCCAGCGCGTGGTAGCGCCCCGTTGACGGTTTCTCGGGTTCCTTGCCGCGCCAATACAGCGCCCAGAGCGCAAACAGAAAGAGCCCG
>DATCIV010000054.1:0-7424 GCA_036507575.1 Candidatus Bipolaricaulota bacterium
AGCCGCCAAACGCCGAACGCGCAGGAGTCCGTGGGGGCCTACTCCTTCGCAGCTTGTTCCGCGTTCTCATAGGCCTCGATGATCTCTTTCACCAGCCGGTGGCGCACCACGTCCGTCCGGTTCAGGTTGACAAACGAAATGCCGGGAACGTGCGCGAGCAAGCGCTGCACGCTGGCCAGCCCGGAGTTCTCCCGCTTGAGGTCCACCTGCGTCGTGTCGCCGGTGATGACGGCTTTGGCCTTGGTCCCCAAGCGGGTGAGGAACATCTTCATCTGCGTGTGCGTGGTGTTCTGCGCTTCATCCAGGATCACGAAGCTGTCGTTGAGGGTGCGCCCGCGCATGAAGGCAAGCGGCGCCACCTCGATGCGGCCGTTCAGCGTCAGGCGCTGGGCTTCGTCCCCCGGCAGCATGTCGAAGATCGCGTCGTAGAGGGGCCGCAAGTAGGGGCTGATCTTGGCCTCCAAGTCCCCGGGCAGGAACCCCAATTCCTCGCCTGCCTCGACGGCCGGCCGGGTGAGGATGATGCGGTGAAATTGGCCGCGCTTGAGCGCCGCAATGGCAAAAGCCACCGCCAGGTACGTCTTGCCCGTGCCCGAAGGGCCGATGGCAAAGACGATGTCGTTTTGCGCAATCGCCTCGAGATACCGGCGCTGCCCCACCGTTTTGGGCTTGATCACCTCTCCCCAGCGCGCGCGCAGAATGGAGCCGGACAACACCCCGGACAGATCGCCGCCCACCTTGGTCTGTTCGACGAAGTAGCGCACATCCTCCAGGCTGGGCGCGTGGTCCTCTTTCCAAATGGCCCGTAGCTGCGTGAACAGGCTCCAGACCTGTTCCACCGCCCCGGCCTCCCCTTCGATGTGCAGGCAATCCCCGCGCGCGTTCAGCTTCACCCCAAATTGCTCGCGGATGTACTTGAGGTGGGCGTTAAACTGCCCCAACAGGGCGACGGCTTCCCCCGCACTGCTGAATTGGAGCTGCCGAACCAGTTCGAGCGGCGCCGCTTGGTCCTTGTCGGCGGGGCGAACTTCACTCATGCATCAACCTCCTTGTTGAATGGTGCTTCGTCTCTCATCACAGCTGCGGCGCGTCGAGCGCGATGCGCTGGAACGTCCCCCGCTGCTCGAGCGCGCGCAAGATCAAACCGGTGATCAACCCGCTTGCCAAAGCCAAGAGCCACAACACGGGCAGATAATAGAACAGCACTCCCTGCTGAATGAATGCCGCCCAGGCCAGCAACAGCTGCGCAGTGTTATGGACCAGCGCGCTCAAGATGCTGACCCCCACCAGGCTCAAGGCGGGCCGGCACCAGGCCAGCGCCAGCGCAGTGACCAACGCGCTTGCCAGCGCGCCGCCCGCGCTCAAGAAGAAACCTACGCTCAGGAACGTGCCCACAATCAAGCTCCCCAGCAGCGTGCGCGCCAACGCAAGCGCCACGCCGGACCCTACGCCCAGCACAAGCATGGCTGCCGTGGTCATGACGTTGGCCAGCCCCAACTTCACCCCCGGAAAGGGCAGCGGCGGCGGCAGTGCGCTTTCCAGCACATGCAGGGCCAAGGCCATGGACAGGAACATGACGAAGAGCAGGGTGCGGCTCAGGCGCGGGTCCAACGTGCTCTTAACAAGGGAAGTGGGCGTCATTTGACCAGGCTGTCGTAGGGGGGGGTGCCGGGGATTTGAATCACCACGCGGTTGGGCAAGCACACGAGGGTTTCGCCCTGGCGACTGATCCAGCCCTGCAAGACGCACAGCTGTTGCGGGCCCGGGTCGCTGATGACGCGCAGCTTCCCGCCCTGGACCTGGAGCACGGTGCGACCCAGCGGCCCCCACACGGCGTATTCCGTCTCCCGGGCCAGCGGCAGGGTCGCCACCACCTGGTTCTCCAGATACACCACGGCCGCTTGACCGGACTGACCGCTTTGCAGCCAGGGGAAAAACCCCGCGCAAAGCGCCAAGACCCCCGTCACAAGCACCCAATCGCCCCAGCTCAACTGCTGGAGGAGCGAACGTGCAGTTGCCCCAAACCCCTTGGCTGATCGTAGCATCTTGTTCACCCCATCTTATAGCGAAAAGCCCGTGCTGTCCAAGCCCGAGGAGGTCAGGACCTGTCCCTCCGCGGTCACCAGCACGGCCTCGACCGCCGGAAGTTGCTCCGCAAGCGCCAACCCCGCCTCCATGCCCAGCACGAACACCGCCGTGGACAGGATGTCCGCCTCCATCGCCGTCGGGGCGGTGACGGTGGCGCTGGTCAACCTGCGCGCGGGCTGGCCGGTGCGCGGATCGAAGAGGTGGTGATAGCGTGCGCCTGCAACCTCGAAGTAACGTTGATAATCCCCGGACGTCGCTACGCCCTGCCCCTCTTCCAACGATATTCCGCCCAGGATCTTGCTCGCCTGCCGCGGGTGCTGGACGGCCACTTGGAACGGGCGCAAGCGAATCCAGAACGCAAAGGGCTCGGGCACCTGCCCAAAGGTGCGCACGTTGCCTCCCGCGTTGACCAGTGCCGCTTGCACGCCGTGCGCGCGCAATACCTCAAGGGCCCGATCCACCGCATACCCCTTGGCGATGCCGCCCAGGTCGATTTGAGTGGCGTCGCTCAAGCGCTTGACGCGCTTGGAGGCCTCATCCAATTCGAGGCCGCGAGGCGCTGCCAGCCAGGCATCGATTTCAGCCGGCGAGGGCACGCGGCCCAAGCCGTCCCAATCCTCGACAAAGCCCCACAAGTCCTCAAGGGCGCCCAAGGTGACGTCAAAAGCCCCTCGGCTCAGCAGGCGATAGCGCTCGGCGTATTGCAGCACATCGAACAACTCCGCTGAAACGGCAACCGCTTGGCCCGCCGGCGCACCGTTGAGCTGCCCCAACTCGCCGTCCCCCCGGCGGCGCAGCACCCCCTCCAACCGTTGCATTTCCCTGAAGGCTGCCTCCACCGCCGCGTTCAGCTCCCGCTCATTGCCCCCGTACGCCTTGACCTGGACGAAGGTCCCCATCAGGATCCGTTCGCGCTCCAGCGTCTGTGGCCTCCACCAAGCCACCAGCACCAGCGCCAAGGCGACGCCGCCCGTCGCCGCCGCCACCAGCTTGTGGAATCTTCTCACCCTCATGAGCGCTCCTCCGTGCTGGAGCATGGTAACCCGGCGGGGTTCAAAACGCACCTCCAGCGGGCGCCATACTTGACCTGCCAAGGCCCATGGGCTACCCTGCACGTGAGCAGAGTGAACGGCAAGGGGTGATGATGGGCAATCGCTGGTTATGGGCGCTGGGATTGTTGTTGATCTTGGCAGGGGGGGCGGTCTACTTCTGGATGCAGCCTCTGCCCGCCTCAAGCGCGCAGAGCGCGGACATCCTGGTGCTGGGGCTGGACGAGGTGGAGGGCAAGAGCCGCAGTGACACGCTGCTCCTGGCCCACCTGGACGCGCAGGGCATGGTGCTGATGTCCGTGCCGCGCGACCTGCGCGTGAAGTTCCCCGACGGCAGGCTGGACAAAATCAACGCCGCCTTTGCGCTGGGCGCTGCAGAGGGCGGCATCCATCAGGGCGCGCAGCTGGCAAGCCGCGTGGTGTCTGATTTTCTCGGCGTGCCGCTCCCTTATTACGTGGTGGTCGACTTCGAGGGCTTCAAGCAGGTGGTAGACCAGTTGGGGGGGGTGCAGCTTGACGTGTCGCAGCCCATGCGCTACGACGACAACGCACAAGACCTTCACATCCGGTTCGAACCCGGCCTGCAATTGCTCGACGGATCTCAGGCTCTCGAGTACGTGCGATTCCGGGACGACCAGGGGGACCTTGTCCGCATCCAGCGCCAGCAGCAGCTGATCAAGGCCATCTTGGAGAAGCAGAGCGCCGAGTTGAACAGCTTCGAGCGGATCAAGGCGCTGCTGGACATGGTCATCCAACACGTCACGACCAACGTCCCTTTCAGCAAGCTGCTGGAGTTGGCGCGCCAGATGCAGGGACTGCCGCTGGAGGCGGTGACCACCGTCAGCCTGAGCGGGCAGCCGATTGTCATCAACAACGTCAGCTACCTGGAACCGCAGATGGGCCGCGTCAGCGGCATGGTGGACCGCTACGTGCGCCGCAAGTCCTTCCTCTTGACCAGCGACGTGCACGTCATCGTGCTCAACGGCAAGGGCACCGGGGGGCTGGCCAGGACCATCGAAGGCTTGCTGCTGCGTCAGGGGTTCAACGTCGAGTACGTGGGCAACGCGGAGAACTTCAACTACAGGAACACCTGGATCATCCCTCTGACCGATGACGCCAAGGCCCAGCTGGTAGCCAGGGCGCTGGGGGCAGGACAGGTCGTTTCGCGGGAAGAGGACGTGGTCGCCGCTCGTCTGCAGGCCATCCTGGCGCTCTGCGCGCAGAGCGCCAATTGCAGCCCGGCCCAATGGGAAGCGGCGGACGCCATCGTGATTGCCGGTGCGGATTTTCCCGCGTCATGACCAAGAAGACGCCGCTGCGGCTGAGCGTTTCCGACCGCAGGCAGCTCCACACCATCGTCGCAGCCATTGAGCAGCTGAAGGGCCAGCAGGTGGCCGTGCTGGACGTGCGCGCCTTCTTGATCCCGACCAGCTTCATCGTGATCGCCACCGCCGATCATTCCAAGCAGCTGCGCGCCTTGTGCGAAGAGGTGGAAGGGTGTCTGCCCACCCCGCCGCTGCGCAGCGAGGGGCGCGGCAGCCAGCAATGGATGGTGGTGGACTTCGGTTCGGTGATGGTCCACATCATGAGCCGCGAAGCCCGGGATTTTTACGAGCTCGATTCCCTGTGGGAGGGAGCTCCAGTGGAACTGGACCGACCCGTCCCATCGTTGGACGCGGCGCAGCCCCCACCCGCACCTGATGGACATCCTTGACAAGCAGAAACGACGTTGGTATACTCGGTCGCACCCTCCCCTTAAGGAAGTTATCGATCGGATCGCTGAAGCGACTTCCTCAGGAGGATGCCGGTTTGGTCTTTGAAAAGTGAATAGAGTGTGATTCAGCATACAAGCGCAGTAAGGGCAAGTGGTGGATGCCTTGGCAGATGTAGGCGATGAAGGGCGTGGTAGGCTGCGATAAGCCACGGGGAGTTGCCGAGCAAACTTTGATCCGTGGATGCCCGAATGGGAGTACCCCCACCGGTGAAGCCGGTGGATCCAGCGCCGAAGCAAGTAAGCGCTGGAAGCTAACCCGGGGAAGTGAAGCATCTCAGTACCCGGAGGAAAAGAAATCAACAGAGATTCCCTCAGTAGTGGCGAGCGAACGGGGAAGAGCCTAAACCCGATGAATGTAAGGGTGCAGCCGTTGTTCATCGGGGGTTGTAGGACAACCCGCAGGGTCCCTGCATGGGCCTTGAAGAGTTACAAACGTTTCCTCTAGTTGAACGGCCCGCAAAGCCACTGGAATGGGCGACCGTAGAAGGTGAAAGTCCTGTAAACGAAAGGGGAAGCGCTCTTTAGGGTTGCACCTGAGTAACGTCGGACACTAGAAATCCGGCGTGAAGCTAGGAGGACCACCTCCTAAGGCTAAACACTCACATCTGACCGATAGTGAACAAGTACCGCGAGGGAAAGGTGAAAAGAACCCCTGACGGGGAGTGAAATAGAATCTGAAACCACTTGCTTACAGTCAGTGGGAGGGCTAAGGTCTTCTGCTTCGGCGGGAGGCCGGCCTGACCGCATGCCTTTTGCAGTATGATCCTGCGAGTTATCGTGCGTGGCAAGGTTAAGCCTCACTGGGGCGGAGCCGAAGTGAAAGCGAGCCTGAATAGGGCGATTTAGTCATGCGCGATAGACCCGAAGCCAAGCGAACTAGCCATGGCCAGGTTGAAGCACATGTGAAAGTGTGTGGAGGACCGAACCCGTGAACGCTGAAAAGTTCTGGGATGAGCTGTGGTTAGCAGTGAAAAGCTAGACGAGTCTTGGTGATAGCTGGTTCTCCCCGAAATATATTTAGGTATAGCCTCGAGTATACGAAACGGGCGGGGGTAGGGCTCTGGTTGAATGAGGGGCAACCCAATTTCAGCTAAACTTCGAATACCGCCTGTGGATCCTCGGGAGTCAGACTGCGAGGGATAAGCTTCGTAGTCGAGAGGGAAACAGCCCGTAACCATCAGCTAAGGTCCCGAAGTCCAGGCTAAGTGAGGAAGGATGTGTAATCGCTAAAACAGCTGGGAGGTTGGCTTAGAAGCAGCCATCCTTTAAAGAGTGCGTAATAGCTCACCAGTCTAGCGGTTGTGCGCCGAAGATGTAACGGGACTCAAGCCTGGCGCCGAAGCTATGGGTTTGACGAGCCTTCGGGCTTGTCAAGCGGTAGGGGAGCATTCTGTAGTAGGTTGAAGCCGGCTCGCGAGAGTCGGTGGACGAATCAGAAGAGAGAATGCAGGAATGAGTAGCGCGAGCTGAATGAGAAATTCGGCCACCGAATGCCTAAGGTTTCCTGGGGAAGGCTCATCCTCCCAGGGTTAGTCGGTCCTAAGCTGAATCCTTATCGGAGTAAGCGATGGACAACAGGTTAATATTCCTGTACCTCTTCTTTGGCGTTACGAGCAAAGGGGAGACGCTGTTGGCTGTGCCGAGCGGAGCAACGGATACGCCCGTGCAAGCGCCAAGGCGCGGAGGGTAGGTAAATCCGCCTTCCGGTTAAGTCGAGACGTGATGCGGAGCGTCTACGGACGCGAAGGAACGCTAGTCAGCAGCCGAGAAAAACCTCTAGCCAGTCAAAGAAGAGACCGTACCTAAACCGACACAGGTAGGCAAGTATAAATGTACTAAGGTGGGCGAGAGAACCCTTGTTAAGGAACTCGGCAAGTTCACCCCGTAACTTCGGGATAAGGGGTGCCTCCCGCGAGGGAGGCCGCAGATAATAGGCTCTGGCGACTGTTTATCAAAAACACAGGACCCTGCTAACTCGCAAGAGGATGTATAGGGTCTGAAGCCTGGCCACTACTGGAAGGTCAAGTGGAGGGGTGCAAGCTCCGAAACGAAGCCCCAGAGAAGGCCGGCCGTAACTATAACGGTCCTAAGGTAGAGAAAACGCTGCCTTAGTAAAATCCGACCATATGCTGGAAAACCCGAGTATCTCATGCTACGCAGGGAGGTGGCTATGTCCACCAAGATTTTGATTGAGAACCGATCCTCGCAAACTTGCCCTGAATGCTCAGGGCTGAAGAGGGTCGGTTATCGACCTTTGCGTGACAATGCAATGAGTGCGGACAATCAGCAGGAAAGACTTGGCAACAGCCAAGAATCCTCAGAGACCATACGTCGGACATTCGAAACAGTGAATGAAGATATGGTCCCGTCTGCATGGCGACATGCAGGGGCAGCAGCCCGCTCAACATACGTTGAGTAAGACCACAAGCGAAGTTCCTTGTCGGGTAAGTTCCGACGCGCATGAATGGTATAACGACTGGAGTACTGTCTCAACAAGGGGCTCGGTGAAATTG
>DATCIV010000055.1:0-5768 GCA_036507575.1 Candidatus Bipolaricaulota bacterium
AAGGCAGTTGTTTGTAGGACTGGATCTCCTTGCGCGTCAGGTCGGTGACCACCTCCTCGTGGGTCATCCCCAGCGCCATCTCGCGACCCGCTCGATCCTGAAAGCGGCCCATCTCAGCGTCAATCTGGAACCAGCGGCCCGTTTCCTTCCACAGGTCGCTGGGGTGCACCACGGGCATGGTCAGCTCCTGTCCGCCGATGGCGTTTATCTCCCGGCGCAGGATGCGGGTGATCTTATCCACCGTGCGCTGGCCCAAGGGCAGCAAGCTGAAAATGCCGGCGGCCAACTGGCGGATGAAGCCGGCGCGCACGAGCAGCTGGTGGTTGGCGACCTCCGCATCGCCGGGCGCTTCGCGCAGCGTCTGACTGAATAACTGGCTCATTCTCACAAAAAAACCTCCCGTGAAGCATCAACAGGTTTGCCTACTGTAGAGGCCGACGTTTGAAAAGACAAAGTGATCACCGTGCGCTCAGCCGCCGATGTGGGACATCTCCACTTTCTTTTGTTTAAACGTCAATTGCGTGCGCAGCTGCGAATAGCGATCCGTACGCTTGCCCCACACGCCCGCCAAGAAAGTGTTGATGTCGTCATCGGTTGCACCGCTGCGCAGCAGGGCTCTGAAGTCGTGTCCCATCCCCGAGAACAGGCACGTGTACAGCTTGCCCTCGGCGCTCAGCCGGGCGCGGGTGCACCCTTCGCAGAAGGGTTGCGTCACCGACGCGATGACGCCGATTTCCCCTGCTCCATCTTTGTAGCGGTAGCGTTCGGCCACCTCTCCGGGATAATTGGCATCGAGCGGCTCGATGGGCCACACGGCGTTGATCTTCTCCAAAACTTCTTTGGCGGGAACCATGTCGGTCAGGCGCCAACCGTTGGTGTTGCCCACGTCCATGTATTCGATGAAGCGCAACACGTGCCCGCCGCCTCGGAAATGCTCGGCCATGGGCACGATGCTGTGCTCGTTCAGCCCGCGCTTGACCACCATGTTGACCTTGATGGGGCCAAGGCCCGCTTTCTCTGCCGCAGCGATGCCCTCCAGCACGCGAGATGCCGGGAAGTTGACGCTGTTCATGCGCATGAACACTGCATCGTCCAGCGAGTCCAGGCTCACGGTCACGCGCTTGAGGCCCGCGTCTTTGAGCGCGCTTGCCTTGTGCGCAAGCAGCGAGCCGTTGGTGGTCAGGGCCAGATCTTCCAAATCCGGAATGTGGGCCAGCATGTCGACGAGTTTTTCCAGATCGCGACGGACCAGCGGCTCGCCGCCCGTCAGGCGAAATTTGCGCACGCCCTGGCCAACGAACAGCCGGGCAAGCCGTGCGATCTCCTCAAACGTGAGCAATTGCGCATGAGGAACGAAGGCAAAATCCGGGCCGAACACCTCTTTGGGCATGCAATAGACGCAGCGGAAATTGCAGCGATCCGTCACGGAGATGCGCAGGTCCCGCAAAGGCCTGGCGAGTTTGTCTTTCAACATGGAGTTCACCTGTCTGGAATTATCGCTGCTGCCGTGCTTCGCCGCCATCCGCCCGTTGCCGTCATTGCCCGAACAGACTGCGCTGCTTCAACCGCTGCACGGTGGCCCAGCGCGTGCGCACGCAAGGCGGGAAGGCGCCTTGGCTCAAGCAGCGGTGTAGAAACGCCAGGGTCTTTGGCTCAGCGGGATACCCCCAGCCGATGTCGCCATACTGCTCGTGCAGGGTGCTCATCGCGCGATCTCGCGTCACCTTGGCCACGATGGAAGCGGCGGCCACTGCCGGGTAACGGGACTCGGCCTTGTTCTCTGCAACGATGGAACACGCTTTCACCAGGCGCGAGCGCAGTTGCAGCACGAATGCGGGAATGGCCGCAGGCGGCACCGGCGCATCCAGGAACACGTGATCCGGCGCCAACTCGTTGATCAATGCAGCCAGGCAGTTGAGTTCGACCTGAGTGAGGTTTTCCTCCAGGCTCTGCGGCTCCACTGCGACGGTGCGCGTGGTGAAGCTGGCCGTGATTCGATCGAACAGGGCTTGGCGCTGCGGGCGGGTCAGCAGCTTGGAGTCGGCAGGTCCTATTGTCTCCAATTGCGGCAGCTGCTCGAACTCCAGCATCGTGGCTCCCACCACCAGCGGTCCCAGTACTGGACCGCGCCCGGCTTCATCCAGACCTAAAATCCTCATGGGTATTACGGTAGCAGCCTATTGAGAGCTTGGCAAATTGAAGTTTTATTGTAGGGCCGGCTGTGCCGGCCAAATGAGCTATTCATCAAGGAGCGGCTGGCAGAGCCAGCCCTACAAGGCTGACCGCGTAGCAGCAAGCGCGCTTGCTGCCACCAGGTCAAGCGCTTACAATGCGGCCGGCAAGCCTTCTGTGATCTCCTATCAGCGCGAGGGTGATTTGAAGCTTCTCATCTACTCCAAAGGGTTGTACTCCAGCTGGATCTTTTACAGCCCGGACCGCTTGCTCTTCGACTGCGGCGAGGGGGCAAGCTCCCATTTGGGCAACAAATCGTTCGCCATCCAACGGGTATTCTTGAGCCATGGTCACACCGACCACGTGGCCGGCTTGCTCAGCCTGATCAACATCCGCAACAGCGCCATGGGGGATACGACCAAATCCTTGACGGTGTATCACCCGGTTGGCAACCGCCAGATCGCGTTGTTGAAGACTTATCTGGCGCAAGCCCAGCCGCGCCTGCGCTATGAGCTTCAATGGACGGCTTTGGAGCCGGGGGAGCGGGTGCCGGTATTTTCAGGGCCGATGGCGCGGTCGGTGGTGGCGTTCCGCACGCAGCACGGCCAGGACCCGTCGCTGGGGTACAACATCGTCGAGGAGCGCAAGCGGCTCAAACCGGAGTTTCAAGGAAAACCGCAGGACGAGCTGCGCACGCTGGCAAAATCCGGGAAGGCGGACCTGAGCGAGGTGTACGAACAGAAGCTGTTCAGCTACGGGGGCGATTCCGTGCCCCTGGACCCGGCGCATGTCGAGGGCACCGAAGTGCTATGTCACGATACAACCTTCCTGGTGGAAGAAGATCGGCAAGAGTACAAGCACGCCACGCTTAAGGAAGCGGTCCAAGTGGCCCATGCAGCCGGGGTGAAGCGCGAACTGCTCGCGTTCCACATCTCCTCGCGCTACAAACTGCAACTTGCACAGATCGCGGACGAAATCAAGAGCTGGAAGCTCCCCTTCACGGTCACCCTGATCCCGCCGGGCAAGATCTACCGACAGCTCTAGTTCTGCAAATACACCTTCTGCATCACGACATCTTCCAGTGGCCGGTCGTCCTCGTTGGTCGGCGCCTGGCCGATGGCCATCACCACGTCAAGCCCTTCGATGACCTTGCCAAACACGGCGTAGTTGTCATCCAGGAATGCCAGTGGTCCCAGGGTGATGTAAAACTGGCTGCCGGCGCTGTCGGGATCTTCGGAGCGGGCCATGGCCACCATGCCGGCTTCGCTGTGGCGCAGCTGAGGCACGATTTCTAGCGGAATCATCCAGCCAGGTCCGCCCTCACCGCATTCACCTTTTCCGTTGGTGCAGAACGGGTCGCCGGCCTGGATTACGAACTTGAATGCGGGGCGCGTATCCGTAGCGGGCACTTCGTAGATGACGCGGTGGAAGATCAGGCCGTCGTAAAACTTCTGCTCCACGAGTTTTGAAAAGTTGCCGGCGGTGATGGGCACGAGGTTGGTGTACAACTCGATCTTGAAAGTGCCCATGGTGGTCTCGACCACGACGACGGGATTGGGTGCGTCCTGAATCGCGTTTCTGTCGCTGCCGCTGGCCATGGTCGTTGTCTCCCCCGGGGTTTCCTGTTGTGTCGTACCGATTTCGGTACTGGATGCAGCCTCTCCTACAGCCTCACTAGCGACAGGCAATTTGTCCATATCGGACTTCGCGCTTTGCATGAACAAGAACATGCCGCCCAGCAGCAGGGCGACGGCCAGCCCGATGACGATCCAAAGCAGGTTTGATTGGTTGTCCATGGTTATTTCCTCCGCAATAGATGGATGACGATCGCCCGATGTTACCTGTGCACAACCAAAACCACAAACGATGACAGATGGTAGCACTCATAGGTGCAGCATATAGTGTTGGCATGATGAATCAAAAGCCCTTGGACTTAAGCCGTTATCGAGGTTTCCTGTTGGACGTGGACGGCGTATTAGTGAGCGACCGAGAGGTGATCCCCGGCGCGGTGGAGGCGGTGGCCGCGCTGCAGCAGCGGGGCAAGGTCGTGTATTTGTCCAACAACTCGGCACTGTCCAGGGCCAGCTATGCTGCCAAGCTGAATGCGATGGGTTTTTCGGTCAGCGCAGAGCAGATGTTGGTGAGCAGTACCTTGGTTGCGCGTTATCTGACGCAACAGGAGCCGCAAGCTAAGGTGCTTGTCATTGGGGGCCAGGGGCTCAAAGAGGAAATCACGTTGGCAGGGCATGCCTTGGTGGAAGCGCAGGCCGGCTGGCTTGCCACAGGGATGGATCGCAAGTTCAACTACGAGACGCTGAACCAGGGGTTGCAAGCGCTGTTGAGCGGCGCGCGCTGGGTGGCCTCAGGCGCAGACGCCACATACCCCACACCGCAGGGATTGCGACCTGGGGCGGGGAGCATGGTGGGCGCATTTCGCGGGATGGGCTTTGAGCCGGAGGCCATCGTAGGGAAACCGTCAAGGTTTTGTATGGAGCAGGCGCTTGAGCTGTTGGGCATCTCGAACCCCAAAGAGGCATTGATGATCGGCGATCGGCTGGACACCGACATCCTGGGTGCGCAGCAGATGGGCATGGACAGCCTGCTGGTCTTGACGGGGGTGACGCAACGCAAGGATTTTCAGAGCGCTTCCATTTGCCCCACCTTTGCCAGCGCCAGCCTCTCGGATGTGATCGAAGGACGAGAAGTTGGAAGGGGCACTGGCAGGGGTTGAAAGACATGGGTCAGTGCCCCTTCCGGAGGTGGAGTGGTGCTATAGATTGAGCTTGGATCGAAGCGTTTGTTGGGCTGTGCCCATCCGGTGCAATATCCGTTTTAAGAGGCCTGCTTGGCCGCCTAAACGCGCCTTTTGCATGGGATGATCTGTGTTTTCTTCGGCCTCATGCGCAGCTGCCATGAGCTCTTCCAGCTCATCAAGCGGGGCCTTGGCGTTTGACAGCTTAATCAGCTCCTGTTGACGTGCCTTGCCGAACTGGTGCCACGACATCAATACCCCCTTAAAGAATCTGCGCTTTGTGCGCCTTGTCTGGCGATCTGCGATGGGGCTGGTTTGTCCCATCATGACTCGAACGGCCTGTATGTCCCTATCGCTGAGTTGCATTCAAGTCTCCTCCGTGATTCTCGGCGGATTCCGCGCGCCGTCACCCCAAGTTCGAACGCCCTTCAGCAAAGGTCATTCAAACTCACCATGCCCGAACGTAAAGCGGGCCAGCACTTGTTGGTCTGCCGGAGTCACCGTTTGGCCTTGCGGGTCAGTGACAACTTTGGCAAAAACAGCCGTCCGTTCCTCAGCACGCCCCGCCGCATAGAAAGTGAAGCTGTGGGTTTCCTCCCCGAGCGCGTTGATGGCAAAGACCACGGGCTTCTTGAAGGTGACCTCCTTGAGGAACAGGCCAAACGGCGTGTCCAACGACTTGTTGAAAGTCACATGCAGCACGCGGCGAAATACGTTGCCGATGGCGAAGCGATAGACAACGTCATCGTTGTCGGCCTGGCTGATCCGGCGGATGCTGACCAGCTCGTAGGCGGGCTCCCTGAACAACGTCATGGCCTCGACGTTCATGGGCTCCCAAGGATTG
>DATCIV010000056.1:0-4061 GCA_036507575.1 Candidatus Bipolaricaulota bacterium
CTCGCTGATCTTCTCCAATTCCTTCAGCTGCGCGCTGCTCAACTCAAACAACAGGCACCCCAGGTTGTCCTTGAACTGCTTGAGGCTGCGCACCCCCAGGATGGGGATGATGTGTGCGCGGTGCCACCCAGGACGCCCCGGTGTGATGGTGAAGCTTGGCGTCGTATAGCAACGTGAGCAGGCTCATAGCCCCTCCCTCTTGCGCCGAGTATAGCACCGTTTTTCTAGTTTGTCAATTATTTAGTTTTTAAAGTTTACAAACTCCGCTGGCGGCGCTATACTGCAAACCATCAGAGGTGCAAAACATGGTAGAAGCCGTCGCCGTGAAACAGCTGCCGGAAACCCGCCGCAAGGTCCTGGAATTGCTCAAGCGCCAAGGACCGATGACGGCCGATCAGTTGGGCAAGGCGCTGGCCATCACCTCGATGGGCGTGCGCCAGCACCTGGTCGCGCTGGAGCGGGATGGCTTGATCGAGTTCAGCCGCAAGCAGGGCAGCATGGGGCGACCCAGCTACATGTATGCCCTCACCTCGCAGGGCGACGAGCTGTTCCCGCGCAGCTACTGGCAACTGGCCCACAGCTTGCTGGAGGCCGCCAAGGCCAGCTTTGGACCGCAGGGCTTGCGCACGCTGTTCAAGAAGCGCAATCAAGCGCTGCAAGCCAGCTATCGCGCTCGCCTGGAGGGCAGAAGCGTTGCGGAAAAGGTGGCCGAGCTCGCCGCCATCCGCAGCGACGAAGGCTACATGGCGGACTGGGAGCAACTGGACGAGGACACGTTTCACCTGGTCGAGCGCAACTGCGCCATCTGTCAGTTCGCCGAGCAATGTCTGCATGCGTGCGAGTTCGAGCTCCAATTGTTCAAGGCGATCCTGCCCGAGGCCAGCGTCAAGCGCGCCACGCACATCGTCAGCGGCGACCGCAACTGCACGTATGTCATCAAACGCAAGAAAGCATAGCGCTCCAAGGAGAGAGACGATGAAGGACATTCGCATCGCGTTGGTCGGAACGGGTTTCGGAAAGCGCGTGATGTTGCCCGCTTTCGCCGCCTGCCCCGGGGGCAAGGTGGTGGCGGTGTGCAGCGGGCAACGGGCCAACGCGCAAGCAGCCGCCACGGCCCATGGCATATCGGGCATCTACACGGACCACCACGCCATGCTCGAGCATGAAGCTCTGGATCTGGTGGTGATCACGACCCCGCCACGCCTGCACTGGCCCATGGTCGAGGCCGCCCTTCAGAAAAGGGTGAACATCCTTTGCGAAAAGCCGGCGGCCATGAACCTGGAGGAAGCGCGCAAGATGTACCAGGGCGCAAAGCGGGCGGGCGTCCTGCATTGGATTGATCACGAACTGCGCTTTCATCCCACCTTGCTTGCCATGAAGGCCATCATCGATCAAGGGTACTTGGGATCGATCGACAGCGTGAGTTTCTCGATCCAGTGGAACTACCCGATCGTGTTGGCGCGCGCGTGGAATTGGTGGTTCGACCGCAAGGCGGGAGGCGGGCTGTTGGGGGCACTGGGCTCTCACCAAGTCGACTTGGTTCGTTGGTTGCTGGGAACGGAATTCAAGCGCGTCAGCGGCTTGATGCACGATTTTCTCAAGGAGCGACCGGATGCCCAGGGGGTGCTAAAGCCCGTGACCACCGACAACTTCTGCGCCTTCAGCGCCGAGCTGGAGGGCGGCGCCGTGGGCACGGTGACGCTGGACGCCACCGCCAGGGTCTTGGGGGAGCGCGAGCGCTGGACGCTCAGCCTTCACGGCAAGGATGGCTCGTTGATCTACGACGGGGACGGTCGTCTGTGGGGTTTGCGCGACCAGGAAAAGTCGGAACACACCCCGCCGGACCCGCTCCCTCACCCTGACAATCTGCCGCAGGGGATATTTCCTACGGGGTTCAAGCATCTCAGCAGCCGCTTGGTGGAGTCCTTGCAGTCCGGCAAGGAGCTGGCTGGCGCGGCCACGTTTTATGACGGCATGAAGGTGCAAGGCGTCCTCGATGCGATCCGCCTCTCTCACGAGCAAGGACGTTGGATCAACCCTGCTGCTTGAGGTGCTGGGTTGGCCCTCCAGCCGCCTACCTTGCGCAGACAATCGAACACTCGTCCACGAAAGCCGAAAAGCCTCCACTCGTAGGGTCGGGCAACTGGCAGGATGTGCTGAACCAATGGCGGTTTCTCCTTGACATTGCCTCGGCCCTAGCTTATGATTTGCGCCCGATCAAATGATCGACCCGAGCGAACAGAGGAAGGAGGGTGAAATGAACAAAGCCGAGTTCGTCAACCAGCTGATGCAAAAAACGGGCATGGCAAAGAAAGAGGCGCAAAACGCCGTGGATGTCGCGTTGACCATGATCGTGGATGCCAATCGCGGTGGAAAGAAAGTCGCCTTTGCGGGCTTTGGGACCTTTGAAGTCCGCAAGGTCAAGAGCATGCAACGCTATAATCCGCGCACGGGGCAGCGCTTCACCGTTCCGGCCAAGACCGTTCCCAAGTTCCGCGCCAGCAAGACGTTCAAGCAAAAGGTTCAGGACTGACTTCTGGGCGAAGGGAGCTTCGCAAGCGGGGCTCCCTTTTGCCACTCTTTTCACCTGCACGCCATGAGCAGCTCGTCCCTTGCCGGTCAAACCGGCCGCTGCACCCATGGCATAGTGAGGACAAGGAGGTCTACATGGTTCGCAACCTCGGTTTGATGCTGGTCGTTTTGTGTATTGCCGCCTTGCCTGCGGCGGCTCAGGAGTCGGCAGAAAGTCATCCGGAGGTGGTCAATCACGGAGGCATGCTCGGCGGATGGGTTACCCTGGCCAATATGCAAGGCTTGAACGATCTGCTCTCCGCCAACGGTTATGCGCCCTTTCCGCAAGGGTTCCTGGTTTTCGGCGGCCGTGGCGTGGCCGGCGAGGCGCAGGGCCTGCGCTTGGGCGGCGGAGGCGCCGGGGGCGATGTGTCCAGCTACCAAGGCGAGCGGGTGGCGAAGCTGGAATTCGGCTATGGAGGGTTCACCATCGATCAGGGCCTGCTCCATGGGGACCATTACGATGTGGCGGCAGGGGCCACGCTGGGAGGCGGAGAAGCGACCCTCACCTTGCAGGCGCATCGACCTGATTCGTTTGAGGAAGCCATCGCAAACCCGGTAAACACGGTGTTGACGCGCGGTTTCTGGCTCGTTCAGCCCCACCTAAGCATCTCGGTTGACGTATTGCCATGGCTTTCGCTGATGCTCAACGCCACCTATCTGTGGACGCTGCCGCAGGCCTGGGTGCAACATGACACGGTGCTGCCCGGACCACCCGCGGACTTCAACGGCTGGTCGGTGGAGGTGGGTTTGAGCTTTGGCGGAGCCTTTGAGGACTAGTGCTCGACCGCGATAAACGTGACCCCTTGTATATTCTTGTAGGGCCCGTTCTGCGGGCCAAGCCTGCGAAGCTGGCCGCCGGCACAGCCGGCCCTACTACAATTGCACGCTTAGCAGATGACGATGCCCTTCAAGCAGAGCCGGCGGCAAGTTTCGCGCGCAGAAACGGCCCAAAGGAGTGGATGAGGTCCTTTGCCTCTTCCAAATCCCGCAGGTAGGACTGGCCGTCGCAGGCGCCGATGGCCGCAGCCGCTCGCTCCAGCCCCTGCAACGATTCGTTCACTCTGACCAGGGCCAGCTCGAATTCTCCCGTGGAGCACGCCAGCGACACGTCCAGCAGCAGATCGATGGATTCCTGAATTTCCCGCAAAGCGGGCATCAGATGATCCTTTCGTAGATTGTCCTTGGGCGATTCCATGGTCGTCCCCTCTGTGTGCCGATGGCCGCAGCTCCAGCGCCCCTTGATGAGACTATGCCTGGATCCGCGGCGCCTTAGACCGGGGGGCAGTGCGGCTATTCCCCCTGCAGCTCCCGCTTGAGGCTGTCCAGCACGCCTTTCTTGATGCGCGAGATCTGTCGCTGCGACACGCCGATCTCCGCGCCAATCTGGGCTTGCGATTTTCCGGTATAGAACAGATCCTGTACGACCTTCTGCTGCAGCTCGCTCAGCTTCTCGATGGCCGAGGCGATCTTGATGCGATACTCCAAGG
>DATCIV010000057.1:0-6705 GCA_036507575.1 Candidatus Bipolaricaulota bacterium
ATCAGCTTTCCCTTGTGAAGGTTGAAAAACTCCTTGGAAAGAATGCCTGCTGCCGGTTTGCGACAGCGACTACACCGATCTGCTTCATGGCTTATCTTTTCGCCGCACTCCGGGCATGTAACGATCAAATTGAATCCTCCTTACGCATTGTTTCCCTTTATGCCCACTATAACCCTTATGGGCAGTAGGGTAGCACGGGGCGCACAAGAAGACAAGGGCCCCGACAAGGGGCCCTTGTCTTCGTAACGAGCAGTTAAGGATTACTCGTCCAAAGCCAACGCGCAAATGAAGAATGCGAGGGCTCGCAACAAGTGGCCTTCACGGATTCTTGCCAGTATGCGCATAGTGTATGGCGAAAGCCCGCGCTGCTCAAGATCCGCGTAAGCGGCGACCGACACGAATGCGCCACGGCACTGCTTCAATAGCGCGGTTCTCATAAGCATCTCTCCTTTCGGGGGGCAAGTTGTCGCCCCTCACTCCTTAATCTGGGGAAATTCGCGATGGCGGGACAACTTCACTTTCGGCGGTAATAGCACACTGAGCAAATCCCTCTCGGCATGGATCTCCCGCACTTGTGGCAATGGAGCGGTTCCATATGGAACTTCGCGCGTTGGGCAACGCGCCCGAACTCGCACTGAGGCAGAGGTATTGCAGCGGCAACAGAGGGCAGGCATAGGGCTTGGGTGGGGTACAAGGTTGTAATTGCTAAGCGTCAGAGCAGCTTCAGGAATTCCTCACGAGAAAGTCTCGATTGGTTGATGATGCTCATGAGTGTCCCTTTTCTGATCGGTCTATTGTGCATAGGAATGTCAATGAGGATGGTCGGGTCGTTGGGATGACACAAATGAACGTGCCCACCGCCCGAGCCGCGATGACAGACGAAGAATCCGGCGCGCTGGCGCGTCAGGGCGCGGATGAGTTCGCGGGGTGTGATCTGGGGCAGTTTCTGGCTCATGCCGCCGAAACGTGAAGAGTGGCCGTGATGCGCTCACCGATTGTTTGAAAAGCCACGGTTTCTTGAGGTACCGGACGGCCGAGTTTAATAAGGGCCTCAATGCGGCTGGTGATGAGGTCTTTGGCCATGGCGCGGGCCTCCTCAAGCGTATCGCCTTCGGTTGTAGTGCCCAACGTGGGAATGTGAGCCAAGTACCCGCCTTCTTCAGCCGGTTCAAAGATTACCGTGTAGGTGTAATCCATGACTTCGCTCCTTGTTTTAATTTCCGCAGCTGTTAATGCGATGTCACTTTCAGAGTAGCAAATTACCTAACGGAGTCAATGTGAGGGCTGAATGATCCTAACGGCTTTAGATATAGGGCTTGGGAAAAATCGAACAAGGCCGCGTTGAAGGGGCGAAGGTGGGCTTTATAATCGAAACCCGATCTCTTTGTGGCAAGGAGCACGCCATGACCCACAAACAGCGCATCCAGGCCGCCATCGGCGGCAAGCCCCTCGACCGCCTGCCCGTGGCCCTGTGGCGCCATTTTCCAAGAGAGGACGCCACTGCCGAAGGGCTGGCCCGCAGCGTGGTCCAGTTTCAGCAACGCTTTGATTTCGACCTGGTCAAGGTCACGCCCGTGGCCGGCTACCCCGCCGAAGCCTGGGGCGCAACACTGCATTACCTCGACAACGCCAACGGCACGCGCGGCTACACGCATCGCCCCGTGCAAAGCGCGGCGGATTGGCATGCGCTTGCGCGCCTCGACGTGCGCCAAGGTCTGCTGGGCCGTGAGCTTCACGCGTTGCGGTTGATCCGCCAGGGCGTGGGGCCTGACGTTCACGTGATGCAGACGATCTTCAGCCCGTTGACGATCGCAAGAAATCTGTCCGACGCGCTGTGGAAAGAGCACCTCCAGCAGGAGCCGGGCGCGCTGCACGCCGGCTTGCAGATCATCACTCAGACCACGGCGGATTTTGCCAAAGCCTGCCTGCAGGAGGGCGCCGATTCCCTCTTCTTCGCCACGCAGCTGGCCAGCTTCGACGAGCTGAGCCAACCCCAGTATGAGGCCTTTGGCATGGCCTATGACCTTCAAATCTTGAAGGCGATTCGGGGGCAGACCGACCTGGTGCTGTTGCACGTGCACGGACTGAACGTGATGTTTGAGCTGGCTTGCCGCTATCCGGTGGACGCGCTCAACTGGCACGATCGGCGCACCGCTCCAACGCTTGCACGCGGACTCGAACAATTCGAGGGTACGGTGCTGGGCGGGCTGGACGAACATGAAACCTTGAGCGGCGGCACGCCCGACCAGGTTCGCGCCCAGGCGCAAGATGCAATTGCACAGACGCAGGGGAAGCGTTTTATCCTGGGGGCCGGGTGCGTGGCCTTGGTGACCACGCCGGAGGAGAACTTTCAAGCGGCGAAAGAGGCCGCCAGCTTCTCCCCCTCACTGTGATCCTCTCCCGCAAGGGGCTGGATACACGACAC
The DNA here is from genome assembly GCA_036507575.1 of Candidatus Bipolaricaulota bacterium. Taxonomy (GTDB): domain Bacteria; phylum Bipolaricaulota; class Bipolaricaulia; order RBG-16-55-9; family JAJCYT01; genus DATCIV01. The sequence continues at coordinate 2,426 of DATCIV010000057.1, forward strand.
TTTTTTGGAACTGAGGCTGGAACAAATCTCGTCTGTCATCCCCGCCCCCGATCACGGTCGAGGGCAGGCTCCAGCGGGGATCCAGATGAATCTGGCCTGATCTGGATTCCTGCTTCCGCAGGAATGACAACCAGAAAAAACTGTCGTGCAATAAGTCCCAAGGGGAGAGGGAGATTCGATGGAGGATGATCAAGATGGCCACTCAGGAAATGGCACGCGCGCTCAGGCGCCCGATTCACCTGAAAACCTATGCGCGCTCGGTGATCGCCGTGCTGCTGCTGACGGCCTGGCCCATCGTCGCAGCATCGGGACTGCTGCTGTGGCTTGCCCCGGAGGGCCAGCGCGCGGGGCAGGCGACCTTGTTGTTCGACCTGACCAAGCACCAATGGACCGACGTTCATTTTTGGCTCAGCATCAGCGCAGTGAGCGTGACGCTGGTCCACGTGTTGATCGATTGGCGCGCGCTGCGCGGCTGTTTGCGCTACTTGGTGAGTGCGCACCAGAGAGGCAAATCCATTCGTGAGGAGTGTGCATGAAACCTTTGATTGAACCTTTATCGCAATCGCTCGCCCGCAGTGGGTTCGGCCGGCGCGAGTTTCTCAAATACTGCGCGGCCACTGCGACCCTGCTGGGCCTGCCTGACGGGTGGGACGTGCGCCTGGCCCACGCGCTGGAGACGGCGCAAAAGCCGGTGCTGCTCTGGCTTGAGTTCCAGGAGTGCGGCGGTTGCAGCGAGTCGCTGCTGCGCGCGGCAGACCCTTCCATCGAGAGCATTTTGCTGGAGAAATTCTCGCTCAACTACCATTCCTTGACCATGGCGGCGGCAGGTCACCAGGCCGAGGCCGCGCTCTGGGATACGGTGGCAAGCTCAAAGGGCCAGTACATCGCGCTGATCGAAGGGTCCATCCCCAGCGGGGCCGGCGGCTTCTACGCCGCAAGCGGGGGCAGGTCGGCGCTGGAGGTCGCCCGCCAAGTGTGCGCCAATGCCAAGGCCACCATCGCCGTCGGCTCGTGCGCGTCCTTCGGCGGCTGGCCTGCGGCGAAACCAAACCCCACCGGCGCGCAGGGCGTGGAGCAGGCCGTGCCCGGCATCGAGTTGGTGAACCTGCCGGGCTGCCCGCCGAACGCGGCCAACATCGCGGCCACTTTGGTGAACTACCTGGCGCTGGGCCGTCTGCCGTCCGTGGACGCGTACAAGCGACCGACCTTCGCTTATGGAGAAAACCTCCATGACAACTGTGAACGGCACGATCACTTCAAAGCCAAGCGCTTCGTCGAGGCCTGGGGCGACCAGGGCCACCGCCTGGGCTGGTGCCTGCTCAAGATGGGGTGCAAGGGGCCGGTTGCTTCTCACAACTGCCCGCGCGCCCGCTGGAACCAAGGGACCAGCTGGCCGGTGGCCGCCGGGCACGGCTGCATCGGCTGCAGCGAGCCGCGCTTCTGGGACGAGCTGACTTCCTTCTACAAGGAAGTGCCCACCGGAGGCGGGGGCGGCAGAAACCGCTAGAAAGGACGCCATCATGACCAAGATCGTCGTGGATCCCGTAACGCGCATTGAAGGGCATTTGAGGGTAGAGGCGCGCGTGGAGGACGGATTTGTTCAAGAAGCCTGGTGCGCGGGCACGCAGTTTCGCGGGATGGAGCTCATCTTGCCGGGGCGCGATCCGCGCGACGCCTGGCTGTTTGCACAGCGCATCTGCGGGGTGTGCACCACGGTGCACGCGCTTGCCTCGGTGCGCGCGGTGGAGGACGCGCTCCAGATCGAGATCCCGCCCAACGCGCAGCTGCTGCGCGAGCTGATGGCCGGGATCCAGTTTGTGCAGGACCACGTGGTCCACTTCTACCACCTGCACGCGCTGGATTGGGCCGATCCAGCCGCCGCGCTTGAGGCCGACGCTGGGGAAGCGGCGCAGTTGGCCGCCGACCTCTCGGATTGGCCCGGCAACACGACCCAACAGTTCCAAGCCGTGCAGGATCAGTTGAAGGCGCTGGTCGCAAGCGGACAGCTGAGCACGTTCACCAACGCCTACTTCGGCCACCCCAGCTATCGTTTGAGCCCTAAAGTCAACTTGATGCTGATGTCCCATTATTTGGAAGCGCTGCGCTTCCAGCGCGAGATCGTCAAGGCGCACGCCCTGCTGGGCGGGAAGAACCCACACCCGCAGACCTATCTGGTGGGCGGGATGGCCATCCCGTTGGATTTGAGCAGCGACGCCGCGCTCAACGCAGGCAAGATCGCGCAGTTGAAAACGTGGTTCGCCCAGGCGAAGGATTTTGTGCGACAGGTCTATTACAACGACGCGCTTGCCCTGGCCACGTTTTACAAAGACTGGTTCAACCTTGGGCGCAGCGCGGGCAATTACCTGTGCTACGGCGGGTTCCCCGATCCGGACCACGCAGGAGAGCTGTTCCCATCTGGCATTTTGCTTGGCGGCGATCTTACCGGAACGCAGCCGACCGATCAGGAGAAGATCAACGAGTACGTCACCCGTTCGTGGTTCAGCTACGATCAGGGGGATCTCTCGGGAAGGCACCCCAGCCAGGGCCAGACCGCGCCAGAGTACACGGGCCCGCAAGCGCAGTATGAGGAACTCCCCACCGACGGCAAGTACAGTTGGAACAAGGCCCCGCGCTACGACGGGCTTCCCATGGAGGTGGGGCCGCTTGCCCGGGTGCTCGTGGCTTACGCGCAGGGGCAGCCGCGCGTGAAGGCGCTTGCGGACGGCGCGCTGCAGCGGCTGGGCGTTTCGCTGGACGAGTTGCAGTCCACCATGGGTCGCATCGTGGCGCGCGCGCTTGAGACCGTGGCCATCGCCGATGCGTTGCCGCAGTGGCTTGCGCAGCTGGAAGCCAACATGTCACGTGGGGATCTGAGCATCCACAACAACGGGAAATGGTCGCCGACCTCTTGGCCGGCGCAGGCGCAGGGTCAAGGGTTTCACGAGGCCCCGCGCGGCGGGCTGGGCCATTGGGTCCGCATCGAAAACGGGAAGATCGCTCACTATCAATGCGTGGTGCCCACCACCTGGAACGCCTCACCCCGCGACCATGCGGGCAGGCCGGGTCCTTACGAGACCGCGCTGGTGGGCACGCCGATTGCGGACCCCGAGCGGCCGGTCGAGGTGCTGCGCACCGTGCACTCGTTCGATCCGTGCATGGCGTGCGCCGCGCACCTGGTGGATGCAAGGGGCAGGGAGTTGACCCGCGTGCGCGTGGTGTGATTATTCAATGACCGTCATCCCTGCGGAAGCAGGGATCCAGATCAAGTTGGTTTCAGTCTGGATTCCCGCTTTCGCGGGAATGACGACCAAAAACGCGCAAACGATGAAAACACTCGTGCTCGGCCTGGGCAACATACTTCTGCAAGATGAAGGCGTGGGCGTGCGCGCCGTGGAGCGCCTGCAACATCACCCCGATCTGCCTGCCGACGTCGAGGTGTTGGACGGCGGGACGCTGGGGCTTGAGTTGCTGTCGCGCTTTGAGGGCGTCGAGCGACTGATCGTGGTGGACGCCGTGGACGCCGCCGCGCCGCCCGGCGCGTTGCTGCGCTTTGCAGATGAAGAAATCCCCGCCTCGCGCGGACCCATCATGTCGCCGCATCAAGTGGGTCTACCTCAGTTGATGGCCCTTGCGCGGATGCAGGGGATCTTGCCCGCAAGCGTCGTGCTATGGGGGATGCAAGTGCAACAGATCCGCATGGGATTGGATTTGTCGCCGCCCGTGGCCGCGCGGGTGGATGCGCTCGTGCAAGCAGTGGTGGAGGAAGTTAAAAGAGAAAACCCCTCGCCTGTTCGTAAAAACCGAAACGACTAAGAAAGAGCATGGCTCAAGCTGACGGCGAAGCCTTCATACGCTACAATTGTCAGAACAACGACCCTTCACTGAAGGCTTAACATTGAGCTATAATGAGCAAAGAAGGGATGGAGCATGGCTAAGAGATATGGACAAGTTTTGAAATTTCTCGTCACTCTAGAACCCGGCGAGGATGGCTATCTCATCGCTGAGTGTCCCAGCATCCCGGGTTGCATGTCTCAAGGTCATACCCGCGAAGAAGCTTTGGAGAATATCAAGGATGCTATTCTTGCTTGTCTAGAAGTGCGCCAGCAGCGCGGAATGCCCTTAACCGTCGAAACCCACGAAATTGAGGTGGCTGTCTGAGTGCCTCGTCTCCCCAGAGTCAACGGAGAAGAAGCAGTTAAGGCTTTCGTCAAGGCAGGCTGGATGCTCGACCGACTTAGCCAACGGAATCACTTCGTGCTCAGCCGATCAGGAAATCCATA
>DATCIV010000058.1:0-4187 GCA_036507575.1 Candidatus Bipolaricaulota bacterium
TTGTCAGCGAGTTGCGCGCCCTGCATCCGGAATTCGCCTTGTGCGTCGCGCAAGCAAGCGACGCCAATACGGTGCATTTTCTTCAGAACAAGGACATGGGCGAACACGCCAGAGCGTGGGTGTCAGCCTTGGATCTGGCCGCGTTCGACCTCGCTCAGTTCGGCGGCCAACTGGCCGCGCTGAAAGACAGGAACATTGAAATCAAGAGCTACGAAGCCCTTGCAGAGCATCCGCTGCGCGACGAAAAGCTGTTCGAACTGTACTGCGAAGCCAAAGAGCTGGAGCCGACGGTTATGGGGATTCATCATCGTCTGGAGTTTGACCATTTCAAGGCCACGCGCTTGGGCGGGCCCGGCTTCCTGCCTCAGGGCTTGCTGGTCGCCGCCCAGGGAGGGGAATGGGTGGGATTGAGCTCGCTGTGGCAGCGCGGCGAAGCGGGGCACATTCACATCGGATTTACCGGCGTGCGCCGCACTTGCCAGGGGCAGGGCATTGCAACCGCCCTGAAGGTGCGGGGCATCCTCTATGCGAAAGAGCAGGGGCGCACTTGCATGTTCACCTCCAACCATTCGATGAACGCACCCATCTTGAAAATCAACGAACGGCTAGGTTTCAAGCGCCAGTCTGGACGGGCAGTGTATAAGACGCTTTTCTAAAACCGGACCAAGTGCAGCGCGTGCGAGGTTGACTCGCCGGAGTGAGTTTTTTATAATGCGACACGCCCACGCGGGAATAGCTCAGCGGTAGAGCGGCAGCTTGCCATGCTGTAGGTCGCGGGTTCAAATCCCGTTTCCCGCTCCAGAACCCGGCTTATTTTCCACACTTCCCTTAGATTTCCAAAGGTTTGGTCAAGAGGGACCAGCAGCTGCTTCCAGCAGCGCCCGCTTGACGTACACCGGCACCATCTTCTTTCGATAGAACAAGGGGTATTCGGTGTTATCCATGGGGCGAGCCGGGCCAAAGGCCGCTTGCGCCGCAGCTTCGATCGTCTCTTCGGATAACGGCTTGCCCACTAAAGCCTGCGCAGCAGCTTCCACGTGGATGGGATACGATGCCACGCCGCCCAGCGCCACGCGCGCCTGACGCACCACTGCCCCATCGAATCGCAAGGCCACCGCGGCCCCGAGCACGGGAAAGTCAAACGCGCCCCGCCTGCGCAGCTTCAAGTAAGCGCTGCGTACGCCATCCGATGGCGGCAAGTGAATGTGGGTCAGAATCTCATCCGGCTGCTTGGCAAGGCAGTTCATGCCGTCGTTACGGTACAGGGCGTCCACCGGAATCCGGCGCTCCCCCTTGGAGTTGACCAGCGTCACTTCGGCCCCCAGTGCGATGAGCATCGGGGCGGTGTCCGTCGAGGAGACCGCCAGGCACTTCGGGCTGCCAGGCGCCACGCGGCAGGGCACCTTTTCAGAGGTCAATCCATCGCCAGGCGCCTTCTTGCACCAGCCGATGGATTGACGCCATTCGTGCGTTTGATCGTAGTAGTTGCAGCGCGTGTCCAGGCACAGATTCCCGCCCAGCGTGCCCATGTTGCGCAGCACCGGCGTCGAGACGACGCCCGCGGCGGCGGACAAGCCCGCATAGTGCGCGCGAATCTCGGGGTGTTCGGCCACCTGCGCCAAGGTCACCCCTGCGCCGATCATGAACCCTGATGCGGCCGAACCCTGCAGCCCTTCAAGCTCTCGAAGCCGCCGCACGCTGATGAGGCACAGCGGCTGAAACTGCCGGCGCTTCAGCTTGGGATATACATCGGTGCCGCCGGCCACCAGCAGCGCCGTGCGCTGGTAGTCAGCAAGAACCGTTGCCGCTTCGCGCAGGCTCTTCGGGGTGACGAACTTGAACGCAGGCAGACGCAGCATGAGAACTCCTTCGCATCCAGAACCGTAATACTCATTATAGGGCATCCAACCGTTTTGGAAAATCCCCAGGATGAGGGGCGAGACCGCATGCACCCTATGCGGGCGCCAGCGCCACGGCCGGCTCGCAACCCTTATCCGCATCGTACAGCGTGACCTTCATGACAACATGCGCTGACTTGAACGTAACCTGCGCCATGGACAGCGCTCGCCCATGCCTTCTACGCTGGTTTCAGCACTTCGCTTACGGGTGGGTGAAAGCGTATGTTTCAACGAGGCAGCGTTTGGCTTGCGGGCTTGCTTTTCTTCAGCTTCTTCCTCACGGATGCCGGTGCGACGGACTTGTACCAACAGTGGCTCCAGCGTTCGCAGGACCTGCAGCTGGGGTACTTCCAGAGCACGATCTTGTCTGGCCGCCAAGTGGTGCTGCAACAGCAGTTGGACAGCAATGGGCAGCATGCTTCGCACCTCGTCGGAGGCGTCGCCCGCGGGCTTGTGATAGATCCCCAGGGAAACATGATCGTTTCAGGGTATGCACGGAACCACGGCTCAGACAAAGTGCATTTGCTCAAGTGCACGCCGGACGGCCGAGTGATCTGGGATCGCACGCAGACGCTGGGGCCTGCCGGCCGCGCCATGGACGTCGCCAGCAATGCACAAGGCGACGTGTACGTCGCAGGCTACACCGTATCCCGGCCATACAACTACCAACTGCTGAAGTTCAATGCGCAAGGCGCCCTTCAATGGCAACGCCTGCACTCCGAAGGCGGTCAGGACCAAGCCCAGGCCGTCACCGTTGACCCTGGCGGAAACGTCATCATCACCGGTTCTTCCGCCAAGAGCGGGACGGACGTTCTCACCTTGAAGTACGGCCCTCAGGGCAACCTCATCTGGAAGCAGCGCTTCAACGGCGGGGACGCCGATTGGGCATGGGGCGTGTCCAGCGGCCCCAACGGCGAGATCTACGTCGTCGGCAGCACGATGTACGCCGGTCAAAGGGACGTGCTCCTCCTGAAGTACAACGCCGCAGGGCAGCTGTTGTGGAAGCGCCGTTTGGACTTCGGCGCTCAAGAGGTCGCCACCGCCGTGGCCGCTCATCCCGATGGATCGGTTGCCGTGGTTGGATATAGTGAACGCTCTGCAGGCAGCGACATGCTGATCCTGATGTTGAACGAGCAGGGACAATCCCTCTGGACCCAGCGCGAGAGCGCAAGCGCCAAAGACCGCGCCTTTGGCGTGGCCTGGACGCCAAGCGACGACATCGTGGTGACTGGCAGCACGATGGAGCACCGCGTGGAAACGACCTACACGTTGAGGATCACCGCTTCCGGCGAAAGGCTTTGGGCGCGGACGGAACCTGGCGCCCACGACGCGCGGGGGTACGACGTACAAGCCGACAAAGCCGACAACATCTACGTGGTCAGCAGCGACGGGACGGGATACCGCACGATTCAGTATCGCAACGGATTCGTGCCATCCGGGGTGTTTCAAACCCAGGCGCACCAATTTCAAGACACCGTCAGATTCAAGACGCTCGGCGTCGAGGCACAGCTCAACGGGCAAACCGTGGTGGCCGTGGTGGAAAGTTCGACGGATGCCTTCCGCAGCGTGGCCGGCAGCGTGAGGTTGACCCTGCAGCCGGGGCAGACCCACTACTCCCTGCGTGCGCTCAAGCCCGGCAAGTTCGTCAGAGTGCGCTTCGAGCTGGCGACCCGCTCCTCCATGTCAAGCCCTGCGCTGAACGGTTTGAGCATCATGGCCTCCAAATAAGTGGACAACGCCTTGCTCCGCGGCTATAGTGACGACTTCCTGAGGGAGCGGCTCCTTGAGGGAGCAACATGAAACCCATCCTGGTGCAGAAGTATGGCGGCTCATCGGTCGCCAACGTGGAGCGGTTGAAAAACGTGGCCAAGCGGGTCGTACGGGCAGCCAAAGCGGGCAACGCCGTTGCCGTGGTGACCTCGGCGCAAGGGGACACCACCGACGAGCTGGTCCAGAAGGCCTACGAAATCCTGCCCGACCCCAAGATCGCCAAGCGTGAATACGACGCCCTCATCGCCACGGGCGAGAAGATATCCATTGCGCTGCTGGCCATGGCCCTGATCGCCGAAGGGTGGGATGCGGTCTCGTACACAGGCTCTCAGGCCGGCATCCTGACCGATTCCCAATACACCAAAGCCCGCATCCTGGACATCGACACTCGCCTCATCCGCTATGACCTTGCCGAGGGCCGCATCGTGGTGGTCGCTGGCTTTCAAGGGGTGGACCGGGGCGGACGCACCACCACGCTCGGCCGAGGGGGCAGCGACATCACGGCCGCGGCGCTTGCCT
>DATCIV010000059.1:0-2979 GCA_036507575.1 Candidatus Bipolaricaulota bacterium
TTGCCGATCGTGAGCACGTCGGGCTCCAAGCCGTGCGCCTGGGTGTAGCCGCCGGGTCCCGTGCAGATCGTGTGCGTTTCGTCCAGGATCAGCAGCGTCCCGGCGCGGCGCGTGATCTTCCGTAACGCGTCGTGATACCCCGGCTCAGGGTGGATGATGCCGATGTTGGTCATCGCCGGCTCGGCTAGCACGCAAGCCACGTCCTGTGGGGCCAATGCCTTTTCGAGCGCGAGGAGGTCGTTGAACTCCACCACCTTGGTGGTTTGCGTCGGGTTCACCGGCGGGCCGACGTTGCCCGCACGCGGGCCGGCGCTGCCGTCGGGATGCAACGAGATGAAGGTTTCGTCCACCGTGCCGTGATAGCAGCCGTTGAACACCAGGATTTTCCCGCGCTCCGTGATCTGGCGGGCCAGGCGGATGGCGAAGCGGTTGGCATCGGTGGCGGTGAGGGCGAATTGCCAAAAAGGGAGCCCGAAGCGACGCGACAACTCCTGCCCCACCCACAGCGCGTCCTCGATGGGGAGCATGAAGGTGGCTCCCTTGCGCACCTGTTGTACGATCGCTTCCACCGCGGCGGAGGGCGCATGGCCCGTCATCGCGCCGGTGTCCCCCAGACACAAATCCAGATAGCGGTGGCCGTCCACGTCCGTGAAGTGCGCGCCCTTGGCTTCCCGGACGAAGAGGGGAAAAGCGCCTGCCCAGCGCACCATCCAGCTCATGGGCACGCCGCCCAGCAGGTGGGCCTTGGCTTGCCCAAACAGGGCCTTGGAGCGCGGGTGCGCTTGGGTGAAACGCGACTGCTCCCGAGCCAGCGCCTGCTTCAGCTGGCTTCGATCAATGGCCATGGGTGGGTTCATTCCCCTTTGGGTTCAGTCGGCTGGGGTCGTGTCCGTAAAACAGCTTCAACTGCTCGAATAAGTCCGGATGTCTCTCCTTCAACTCCAACGGCTTTTCAAAATAATACTCAGTCACCACCGCGAAGAACTCCGCCGGGTTGGTGGCGCCGTAAGGGTTCAGGAAGGTGGCGCGGTGGCGGCTCAGATCGGCGACCAGCGCTGCGTATTCACGCCCCAGCACGTAGGCCCAAGCCGCGTACATGGATCCTTTGGGGAGTTGCGGCGCCCCTTCCATGGCCCCGGACTGGCTGTCGAGCTGGTGGGCAAACTCGTGCAGCACCACGTTGCGCCCATCGTCAAACTGGGTCACGTCCTTGAGCACCGCATCCCACGCAAGCACCACCGAGCCGCGCGGCGAGGACTGGCCCAGGCGGACCTGAGGGCCTTCCCAAACCGTGCCGTCCGGCTGCAGTTTGGTCACCTTGGATACGAATGGGTGCGGATAAACCAGGATGGAATACAGCCCCGGATAAAACGCGGGTTCGCGCCCCAACAGCAGGAGGCAGGCATGGGCCGCGACGGTCACCCGGATTTCGTCCGTGATCTCAAGGCCCCCGCAACCCTCGAAGCGCTTTTCGGCCAAAAACACCTGGATCAAGCCCTGCAGCTGGCGTTGCTCGGCCTCAGACAATTTCAGGTAGTAGGGCACATTACGTATCAGCACCCCGAGCCATGCAGCGGGCAGCGGCCGTTGCATCAAACGCCGGCGACGCCACGTTTTCCATCCCATCATCTTTAATGCTCGTGAATGACCAAGGGTACGCCCGTCAAGCCTAAATGGGAGTCGGTGGACCAGCAAGCCTGCGTGCGCCTTTCCTTCATGACGACGAGACCCACTGCGTCTGCAAGCGTCAAGTCTTGGTCTGAAAACCTTCTCAATACCTGGGCGGCCGTTGTGATCTCGTGGTCGCTCACAGGGACAGCGGAGAGGAAACTCATGTCCTCAAGCATGGACAAGAATTGCATCGCGCGGGTGCGGTCATAGCGCTTGAGGAACCACGCGTGGCCCTCGGCCACTACCAGCGTTGTGGTCACGAGTGCAGGTGGCTTTGAGAACAGACTGAAAAACAAGCGATGATAACTGTCTGATTGGTCTACGAACGCGATGAGCGCCGACGTATCGACGTAGGCCTCAGTCCTTTTGGCCATAGATCACATCATCAATGCGCTGACTTGAGTGCGGGTCGCCGCTGGCCACCATGCCTGCAAAGCGCATCCAAGGCTTGGTCTCATCCACGGGCAGCACGCTGCGCAGCGATCGCCTAAGCAGCTCTGCCAGCGAAATGCCCAGTCGCCGAGCCTCCTGCTTCGCTGCTGCGAACTCCTCTTCCGACAGGCTGATTTGCGTGCGGATCATGGTGATAACAGTTTAGCAAATACTGTTATCATACTCAAGCTTGGGCATGAAAGGCGCTCAAGGTAGTGGGGCCATGTTCATTTGGCGCCAAGGATGGGTTCAAGCCGAGCGATCTGAGCTGCTTTATCGCTTCGCAGGGCGCGCCACAAGTCCCAATCCAGTTGTAAGCCAAGCCAGAAGTCCGCGGACATCCCCAAGACGTGGGCCAGGCGCAGCGCAGTATCCGGCGTGACGCCGCGCTTGCCGCGGATGATCTCATTTAATCGAGGGAACGAGATCTCCAGCCGCACTGCGAACGCCGATTGGCTGATTCCAAGCGGCTTGAGGAACTCCTCCAAAAGCATCTCGCCGGGGTGCGTAGGCGGCCGGTGAGCGGGAAGCCGACGGATCACGTGAGATTGAGATGACACCTTCTTGCGCCGAAGCTGCTTCTTAGTGATAGTCTGTGATTTCAACGCCATGGGCAACTCCTTTCTCCCAGCGAAAGCAAATGCGATATTGTTCGTTGATGCGAATACTATGTTGGCCGGTGCGGTCGCTATGCAATCGCTCAAGCCGGTTTCCCGGCGGGATTGCGAGTTCTGCGAGGGCGCAGACACGGTTGAGTTGGTCGAGCTTGCGTAGGACGATTGGCCACAATGGTTTTGGGCACGTCGCACGTGCTGCTTGCGTGTCAGCGCCATCGAAAACATCTTCGGTTCCGCGATCCGCGAACGAACCTATCAC
>DATCIV010000060.1:0-4520 GCA_036507575.1 Candidatus Bipolaricaulota bacterium
ACGATTTCACCTGCTTCCACCTTTTCCACCGGCACGCGCTCCAGTCCCTTGAACACCAAAAGCTCCGTGACCACCCCTGTAACTTGCGTGCCATCGCGGCGGATTTGCATGACGGGTTGCGCCTTTTTCAGTTGGCCCGCCTCCAGCCTGCCGATGCCCATCTTGCCCAAGTACGGGTTGTAATCCAAGGCCAACACCAGCAATTGCGGCGGTTCATCGGGGCGAATGCGGGGGGCGGGCACGTCGCTTAGAATCGTCTCGAGCAAGGGGACGAAGTCCTTGCCCGGAGAGCGCATATCGCGCGTGGCCGTGCCCTGGACCGCCGAGGTGTACACCACGGGGTAGTGCAGCTGCTCCTCCGAGGCGTTGAGCTCGATGAACATCTCAAAGGTCTTCTCCTCCACGTGGGGCAGATTGGCTTCAGGCCGGTCGATCTTGTTGAACACCACGATCGCCCGCATGCCCAGCTCGAGCGCCTTGCGCAGCACGTACTTGGTCTGAGGCTGCGGCCCATCGGCGGCGTCCACCAAAAGGAGCGCGCCATCGGCCATGCGCAGCGTGCGCTCCACCTCTCCGCCGAAGTCGGCGTGGCCGGGGGTGTCGATGATGTTGATCTTCACGTTGTTGTATTGGATGCTGGCGTTCTTGGCCTTGATCGTGATGCCGCGCTCGCGCTCCAAGTCCATCGAGTCCATCACGCGCTCCACCACCTCGCGGCGGGTGTTGAGCGTCTGGGTCTGGCGCAGCAGCGCGTCCACCAGCGTGGTCTTGCCGTGGTCCACGTGGGCGATGATGGCCACGTTGCGCACGTCCGGCCGGGTCAAGGTGGAGGGGGTTGGATTTGCTAGACGCATATAAAGATTCAGTATACCTGTCGGCCGAGCTAAACACCAGCGCATTTGGTCGTGAGGCTCACATTCCCATGCGCTTCGCGCTTACTGGATCTGGCGCAGGCGCTGGAGGGGAGCCGGCTGACGTGCACCGAGCCCTTTGAGGGGTTCACGCTGACGACGTTCGACGGGGAGACGATCACCATCTAGATGTCTAGGCCGCCTTGGTCGGCGCAGCCACGGCCTGGTCGATGATGGCCTTCATCTCGGCATCGATATCGAAGGGCAGCTTGCCCAGGGCGCCGACCGCCTCCGGGAACAGCTTGGGCAGCATCACGCCGGGTTTGAGCGCGGCGATGGTGGTCTTGCCGTCGGCCATGCGCACCAGCACGTTGCACGGCATGCACAGCGCCGTCATCGGATCTTGCTGGATGAAGGGCTTTGCGTGCACGGGCTTGCAGATATCGATGGACTTGACCTCCACTCCCCGTTTGTCTTCCTCCTCCGGGATCAGGCCGCCCATGTCGTAGTCGCCCAGCACCATCCAGCCGGCTTTGAGGCTCGCTGCCCACAGGGCGGCGATGGTCTGGCGTGCCGTCTTGTTACACTCCACGGCGTAGGCGAATTCGGGCGCATTCATGAGCCGGCCGCCGCGTCGAGGATGTCTTTCAATTGGGCGTCGATCTCCTGGGGCAACGCACCCAGCTTGCCTTTGGCGTGCGGGAACAACAGAGGCAGCATCACGCCGGGCTTCACGGCCGCGATCTTGGTTTTTCCCTGATCGGTGAACACCAGCACACTACAGGGCATGCACAGCGCGGCCAGCTTCTCAGCCGCCATCACCTGGTTGGCGTGGCTGGGCGAGCACAGGTCCAGGCTTTTCGCCTGCTCGGCCTGCGGGAACCCCTTCGAGGAGAGGATCTCGCTGAAATCGTAGTCGCCCAAGACGCCCCACTTGCGGCTTTCGGCCTGCTTGCGCACGGCGATGAGGGCGTCCTTGAAGGACTTCTTGGTCTCTACCACATATGAGAAATTCTCAATGGCCATCCGGACCTCCTTGTTTAGTACTACTCTGTTGCAATGGCTAAGATTGAGCCCGTTTCATCAACAGAACCCGCTTCGTCAAGCGCTTTTGGAAAATTCCTCCACCAGCCGCTGCGAGCGGTTGAGCTGTTCGAACATGACCTCTTTCATCAGGCGACATGCCCTGGTGACCTTGGGGTTGGCGATGCGGTAGTAGACGCTTTGGCCCTCCTTGCGCGCGGTGACCATGTTCACCTGGCGCATCAGGGCCAGGTGCTGGGACACGTTCGCTTTGGGAATGCCCATCGCCTGAGTCAACTCCTCCACCGAGCGCTCGCCCTCGGCAAGCAAGTCCAGGATCTCCAGGCGCTTGGCGTTGGCCATGGTGCTGCAAATGCGCGCCTGTAGATCATAAGCACCGTGTTTGAGTTCATCGTGCTTCATGGCGGCTCCTTCGTCAAGTGATCGAACCCTCTGTTTCAGAATTCCCTCTCCCCCTGTGGGAGAGGGCTAGGGTGAGGGGGAGTCAGGGGAGAAGGGGTCTTACGATTTGCCCAAATTCGCCGGATCGAACAGCGCGTCGTCCGCGTTGCCTTGATTGTACCGCGGATCGATGAACTGGAACGTGCTCTTGCGCCCCGTCTCCAGGTTCTCGGCGCTTGAAACCACGCGCGTGAAGATCCCGTCAACGACCTCCAGCTGCTCTGCGACAAACACCTTGATCAGCGCGTCGAAATCGTCGTACAACTCCATGCGCAGCTGCAGGAACGATTCCTGGTCGACCCACGTGATGCGGTAGGCAAAGCCCGCCACCTCGGGATCCAGCGGAGTGCTTTTCACCACCCAGGCAGTGCGCCCGTTCACTGACTCCTCGCGCAGCAGCTGGTGGGCGTCCAGCCCCGGCTCGCGGTCGATCAGCTCCTCCAGCGAAAACTCGCTGCCGAACAATGAGGTGCGGAAGTTCTCCGGCACCACTTTCTTGGCAGACCCGACCGCGGGCAAGTAAAGCCAGATGTCATCCGGCGTCGGAAAATCCTGCTCGTGGACCAGCACGGCCAGGTCCTTGGAGTCCGCTGGTGCGGTCACCGTGGCAAGCACCTGATAGCGCGCCTTGCCCGCCTCCAAGCTCCCGGCAGTTCGTTTGACGATCATGTCCACGGTCAGCTCTGAGGAGTTGCCTTGGGCGTCGGTGCCCGTCAGGCGCAGCTGGCTTTGAAAATCGGCGCCCTGGTCGCGGTCATTGCTTGCGTTCATGATCTGCTCGGAGGTCAAGGACTGCGATTGGGAGCGGGGCACGAACATGAGGGCCGCCACTGCAAGGGCGGCAAGCATCAAGGCAAAACGGCTGAACATTGAACGTTTCATTGAGTCTCCTTCTGGAAAGTAATCGAATGGACGGTTTGCGGTAGAAGTTGTTTTTGGAACAGCTTGATGAGCGCGGGCAGCAACGCCAGGGTGACGACCGTGCTCAAGACCATGATGGCGGCGATGAACAGCCCGACGGTGACGTACGGCGTCAGCGGCGCGAACCACAGCACGATGAAGCCCATGAACAGGATCACGGCGTTGCGGGCGATGGCCTTGCCCGGACCAAGCATCGTCCAGGCGATGGCTTCGTCCAGCTCTCGTGTGGTTGCATAGCGCTCGCGGAAGCGTTGGATGAAGTGGATGGCAAAATCCACCGCCATCCCCAGCGCCAACGCCGAGATCACCTCGATGGGCATGGTGAAATCAACGCGGAACAATCCCAGCAATCCGTAGCTGAGCAGGATGGTGAAGCCCAGCGGCAGGATGCCGATCAGCCCCCACTTCCAGGAGCGGAAATTCAGCATCAGCAGAATCAGGATGATGGCTACAGCACTCAGCAGCGACCCGGTCATGCCTTGGAACATGGCCACGTTCCAGCGGTCGTTGAAGTAACCCGGTCCGGCGAATTCGAACGATATGCCCGGTGACGGGTGGCTGTCGATGTAACTCAGGGTATGGCGCACCACTTCATCCATCGCGGCGGAGCCATTGGTTTTTAACTGGACGAAGGTGTTCGCCTGGTCGAAGGACGTGATGTTCACAAAATCCTGCAAATCCGCCGGCGCGGTGGACGACGATGAGAGGAATAGCAGCAAGTACTGCGCCACCGCTTCCTGAGTGTCCGGGATGATTTGGTACTGCGGGTCCCGCTCGTTCCAGGCGAAATTCACGCGTTTCACGACGTCAGCCAGCGAGAGCGTCTTTCCGACCTGGGGATGTCCTTCAATATACCGTTGCAACTCCTCCAGGTAGCGCAACACCTCCGGCCGTTTGAACGCATCCTTTTCTCCCTGAGCCACCAGGTACGTGAGCGACGTGCCTCCCAAGC
This sequence comes from Candidatus Bipolaricaulota bacterium, assembly GCA_036507575.1. Classification (GTDB taxonomy): domain Bacteria; phylum Bipolaricaulota; class Bipolaricaulia; order RBG-16-55-9; family JAJCYT01; genus DATCIV01. The sequence continues at coordinate 4,210 of DATCIV010000060.1, forward strand.
GCTGGTTGAGGACCTCGGTCGCCTCGCGCACCGGTTCCCCCTCTTTAAACCACCACACCGGGCTGTCGTTGAGCCGGATCTGGGTCAGCCCATAGCCGGACACCACCGCCAGCAGCGCGATCACCCCGATGATGGGCTTGGAATAGCGCAGCACCCACGGCCCCAGCGGCCGCATCAGCCGCGTGAACATGCCATACTCCTGCGCCTTCTCTTGAGGCCCCAGGCTGCGCTTGAGCTTGGCTTCATTGAGCAGCGCGACCATCGCCGGGATCATGGTCACGGCAAGCAGCCAAGCCGCGCCCACGCCGAAG
>DATCIV010000061.1:0-3495 GCA_036507575.1 Candidatus Bipolaricaulota bacterium
AGCGTCGTGATTCCGACGCTGGGATTGCTTGCCTTGCAGCTGCTGATAGACCTTGTGCCCAGGCTGGCGAGCAGGTACGGCAGATGGGAGGAAACAGGGCCGTTCAAGGTCGGGCAAGCGCAGCAGGAGCCCATCCCGGACCAAGCGTCACAGGGCCGCGCGGAGTTGAACGTGTTCTTCTGGATCCTGCTGATGTTGGCTTTCTTCTATGCGTTGGGCTTTTTGACGGCCGTTCCCTTGTTCACGCTCTTGTATTTGAAGTTGCGCTCCCGCGAGCGCTGGCCGCTGTCGCTTGCGATGGCGGCGGGGGCGTGGGGCTTTCTGTACGGGGTGTTCGTCTTGATCCTGCGCACTCGGTTTTACGAGGGGTTGCTGTGGGCGTGGCTGGGACTTTGAACATGGCGGGAGCAAGGCCCTCATCGGCGCAGGTATAATGCAACCCTTCCTCAAGGAGAGGGGCTTTCGATGGCGATACTGACAAGCGTGCAAAAATACTGGCGGTTTGCCTGGGCGCTTCGTGATTTCCTGCGCCACCCCATCACGCTTGAACAAGCCAAGGCCATCGTTCGACAGCGCATGGCGCAGCGCGAGGAAAACTTCCTGAGCCTGGTCGAACGAGCCATATACCACAACCCGCGCAGCCCCTACCTCCCCCTGCTCAAGCTCGCCCACTGCGAGCTGGGCGACCTGCAACGCAGCGTCCGCTCCAAAGAACTGGAAGCCACGCTGCGCGAACTGCACCAGGCCGGCGTGTACATCACCTTCGAGGAGTTCAAAGGGCGGACGCCCATCGTGCGCAATGGAAAGACCATCCCCGTCCACGTGGAGGATTTCAACAACCCTCACCTGAGCCATTACTACCAGGCCGAGAGCGGAGGCACGACCGGCAAGGGCGTGCGCGTTTCGGTGGACCTGAATCACCTGGCGGCGCAAGCCGCTCACTTCGCGCTGGCGTACGACGCTTACGGCTTGCTCGACGCGCCCACCGTGCTGTGGCGCGGGATCTTGCCGGATAGCAGCGGCATGAACAACCTCCTGCGCGGGGCGCACTTTGGCAACGTCCCCAAGCGCTGGTTCTCGCCCTTGAACGTGCAGGAGTTGCGCAAGCAACCCGCCGCGAAATTCCGCCTTGCCACCCAGGGCATCGTCCTGGTGGGAAAGCTCTGGGGCGTGCCGCTTCCATGGCCCCGGCGGGTCGGCTTGGAGGAGGCCGCCGTCGTGGCCCGCTGGGCGGCTGAAACGCTGAAAACCCATGGCCCATGCGTGATTCGTGCGACCGTCGGCAGGGCCGTGCGCGTGTGCCTCGCCGCCCAGGAAGAAGGGCTGGACTTGACGGGCGCGGTCTTTATGGGGGGCGGGGAGTCCCCCACTCCGGCCAAAGTGCGCCAGATCACGCGCACGGGGGCGCGTTGGGTTGCCACCTACGCTTTTAGCGAAGCAGGGATGGTGGGCCTGGGGTGCGCGCGACCCTTGGATGGGAATGACGTCCACCTTTTGCAAGACGCCTTTGCCGTCATCCAATCCCCCCACCGGATCCCCGGCTGGGAGACGACGGTGGACGCCTTCCATTTCACCAGCCTGCTGCCGACCGCGCCCAAGATCCTGTTGAACGTGCAAATAGATGACTGTGGCCTGTTGGAAAAGAGGCCATGCGGCTGCGCGCTGGAAGGGTATGGTTTTCACGAGCACCTGCGCCAGATCCGCAGCTTTACCAAGCTGACGAGCGAAGGGGTGAATTTGGCGGAAGGCGACATGGTCCGCGTGCTGGAAGAGGTGTTGCCCGCGCGCTTTGGCGGCAGCCTGCTGGACTATCAACTCGTCGAGGAAGAAGACGAGCACGGGCTCACGCGGCTCCAACTGCTGATCAACCCCAGCATTTCCATCGCCGACGAACGGGAGGTGGTTGAAACCGTGCTGGACGCGCTTTGGCGAAACAACGCGATTGACGACATGGTGCGCGCGGTGTGGGCCCAGGGCAAAACCTTGCGGGTCAGGCGGCAGGCGCCCATCTGGACCGCGCGAGGCAAGTTCATGTCGCTTCACCTGATGAAACGGGAGGATCGATCATCATGACGACAACGTCAAGACAAGGGCAACCGGCTTCCCGGCGGACATGGTCGCGCCGAAGGTTTCTCAAGCGGGCGGGCGCCGCCGGTGGAGTCGCGTTGGCCGGCGCTCTGCCGGGCGTTTTGAGCATGGCCGATCATGGGCCGTGCGCCCAGGTTGCAAACAAGACCATTCAATGGATTGTGCCCTTTTCCGCGGGAGGAGGCTACGACCTCTACTCCCGCCTCATCCAGCCGTTTTATGAGCGAAAGATCGGAGCCCAGATCGCGGTGACGTACGCGCCCGGAGGCGGCGGCATCGTCGGGGCGACCACCTTGCAGCAGGCCGATGCCGATGGGTTGACTCAAGGGATCTTAAACGCGTCGGGGTTGCTGGTGGCGGCCCTGACCGGGGAGGTGCAGGCGCCCAATCCGGGCACGGATTTCACCATTCTGGGCCGGGTGGTGCGCGACCAGTCGGTGTGGGTCACCGGCCCTGACTCCCCTTTTCAGACCATGGAGCACTTGCTCGCGCGCGCCCGGGAGCATCCCGTTCTCTTTGGCATCTCCGAGGTGGGGAGCACCAACTTCGTGAGCATCGCCATCGGCTCATCCTTGCTGGGCATAGACGCCCAGTACGTTGCGGGCTTTCCGGGCAGCAGTGAAACCTCGCTTGCCGTGATCCGGGGCGAGGTGGATCTGACCTCCCTCACCTACGAATCCGTGCTCGATTTGATCGAGGCCGGAGATCTGAGGCCGCTGTTGCAAATCAGCGTCGAGCCGATTTCCACGCACCCTGCCCTTGACGGCGTGGCGCTGCTGGGAGGCGCGCAGGGGGTGGCCGCTGGCCAGGCGGAGGCTTTAGGCCGAAGCGTCGAACAAGCGACGGCGCAGGCCCAGGCGTTGGCCAGCTTGATCGGCCTGGGTCGCTTGATCGCGGCGCCTCCGGGGATGGAGAAATCCTTGTTCCACTGCTTGGAACAGGGCCTGCACGAGGCGTTGACCGACCCGGAGTTCGTGGCCGCGGCGGCTGAGGCTCAGCGCTCGTTGGACGTGGCCCGCGCGGACGTGGTGCTGGCCGAGTTCGACGCCGCGATCGAACAGGCTGCCGGGTTCGTGCCCATCGTCCAGGCGGCCATTGATCAGGTTCGAGGATAAGAAGCATGCAATCCTCCAATATGGCTATGAAGAAATACCGGCTGGTGCCTTGGCAGGGCAAGGGGTGAGAAGCGCCAGTGGAAAGATCCACCCTGGACGGTCCGCGCATCGTCGTGATCGGTCCCACGGCGGCTGGCAAGACCAGCCTGGCCAAAGCCCTTTCGCAACGCTTCAAGATCCCTCACATCGAGCTGGACACCCTCCAACTTGATGCACACTGGGTTTCCGCTCCCCCCGCCGTATTTCAGGAGCGCACCTTGCAGGCCATGGAGGGCCATTCGTCCTGGGTGGT
>DATCIV010000062.1:0-3574 GCA_036507575.1 Candidatus Bipolaricaulota bacterium
CGCATCTTTCAGATGCACGCCAATACCCGCGAGGAGGTCGAGCGGGCCGAAGCCGGGGACATCGTGGCCCTGGTCGGCCCCAAGGAGTCGTCCACCGGCGACACCCTGTGCGACTCCAAGCACCCCATCCTGCTGGAGAGCATCGACTTCCCCGAGCCGGTGGTCACGCTTGCCGTGGAGCCCCGATCGCAAGCCGAAGAGGACAAGCTCATCGATTCCTTGTACAAGCTCGGTCAAGAAGACCCCACCTTCAAGTACCGCACCGACCCCGAGACCAACCAGACCGTGATCTCAGGAATGGGAGAGCTGCACCTGGAGATCATCATGAGCCGCCTGAAACGCGAGCACAAGGTGGAGCCCAGCGTCGGCGCGCCGCAGGTGGCGTACAAAGAAACCATATCCGCACCGACCGAGGTCGAGGAGAAGTTCGTTAAACAGACCGGAGGGCGCGGCCAATTCGCCCACATCCTCGTCCGCTTTGAGCCCCTGGGTCGCGGCCAGGGGTTTGTCTTTGAGGACAACGTGGTGGGCGGCGTGATCCCCAGGCAGTACATCCCGGCGGTGCGCAAGGGGCTCGAGGAGAGCTTGGGCAGCGGGCCGCTTGCGGGATTTCCCATCGTGGACCTCAAGTGCACGCTGTTCGACGGAGCGTACCACGAGGTGGATTCTTCGGAAATCGCCTTCAAGACCGCCGCTGCCAACGCGCTGCGCAAGGCGTTTCAACAGGTTCAGGTGGCGCTGCTGGAGCCGATCATGGAGGGCCTCATCGTCACGCCCAGCGAGTACGTGGGGCAATTGATGGAGGACATCGTTTCGCGACGAGGCGTGGTCAAGGGTTTTGAGCTTGAGGGGACGACCCAGACCATTCAGGTGCGCATCCCCTTGGCGGCCACCTTTGGGTACACCACGCGCTTGCGCACGTTGAGCCAGGGGCGGGCGACGGCGGATTTGCATTTTTCGCACTACGAGGTCGTTCCGGCGCGCATTCGGGAAGAAATCCTGGAAGGGAGAAAGTAAGCACTTATGGCTCGCGAGAAGATCCGCATCCGTGTGCGCGGTTACGACCATCAATTGGTCGATGAAGCCATCCGCCTTATCGTCAAGACCGCCGAGAGCACGCGGGCGAAGCTGGCAGGACCGATCCCCCTGCCCACCGATCGACGCTTGTACACGGTGTTGCGCAGTCCGCACGTGAACAAGAAGTCCATGGAACACTTTGAGCGCTGCATTCACAAGCGCCTGCTGGACATCAAAGAGCCCAGCTCGGAGACGATCAACGCCCTGATGGACATCGAACTGCCCAGCGGCGTTGACATTGAGCTCAAGCTCTGAAGGGCGTTAGAAAGGAATCGGTATGGCCTTAGGGCTATTAGGCGAGAAGCTGGGGATGACGCAGTGGTTCGACGCCCAGGGGGGGACCCAGGCGGCCACCGTGATCCGCATCCAGCCGAACCGGGTGGTACAAGTGAAAACGCAGCAGAAGGACGGATACAACGCCCTGCAGTTGGGCTATGCGCCCACCAAGGACCAGCGCGTGAGCAAGCCGGTGCTGGGGCACTTCAAGCGCGCCGGCCTGTCGGCCATGAAGACGCTGCGGGAATTCCATTTGAATGAGGTGTCCATCTATCAGCCAGGCCAGAAGTTGACGGCCGCGATCTTTGAGGTGGGCGAGAAGATCAACGTGCGCGGCCGCAGCAAGGGCAAGGGCATGACCGGCGCGATGAAGCGCTACGGCTTCGCCGGCGGCCAGCACGCCCACGGCCACAGCGAGGCGTTTCGCAAGCTGCTGTCCGTAGGCAACATGCGGGCCACCGGCAAAGTCTTCAAGGGCAAGAAGATGCACGGCCACATGGGCGATGAGTGGGTCATGGTCAAGGCCTTGGAAGTCCTCAAGGTGGACGTCGAGAACCAGGTGCTGGTGGTGGGCGGGGCGGTGCCCGGCGCCAAGTTCGGCGTATTGGAGTTGATCAAGCGTGGCTGAGATCCAACTGCATCGGTTTGACGGCGGTCAGGACACGGTCCAGATCGATGACCGATTGGTGGGGGAACCGCTGAACCGCGACCTGCTGTTTCGCGCGGTGCATCGCGAGCTGGCCAACCTGCGGCAGGGAAACGCCTCGACCAAGACGCGGGGCGAGGTGGCCGGCAGCGGACGCAAACCCTGGAAGCAGAAGGGGACGGGCCGCGCGCGCGCCGGGTCCTTTCAGAGCCCGCTGTGGCGGGGAGGCGGCATCATTTTCGGCCCGAAGCCGCGGGATTACCACCAGGACATGCCCCGCAAGATGCGACGAAAAGCGTTGCGCGTGGCCCTCAGCGAGAAATTCCGACGCGGCCAGCTCACCTTGGTGGACCGGCTTGCCTTCGAGGCGCCCAAGACCAAGGAAGGCCGCAAGCTGCTCGAGCGCTTGGAACAGACGGGCAATACGTTGATCGTCTGCGCCGCGGAGGAGAACAAGACCGCGGTGCGCCGCTCGTTCAGCAACTTGCCGGGGGTCAGCCTGGTGCCCACGGCGCTGGTGAAGGTGCACACCGTGCTCAATCACGAGCGGGTGCTGTTCACGCAGGGCGCCATGAGCGAGCTGGCGGAAAGGATTTGAGATGAAACTGCAAGCCGAGGATGTGCTGATCGCCCCGCTGGTCAGTGAGCGCAGTTGGGCCATGCAGGACGAGGGAAAGTACACCTTTCGCGTGCATGCGCAGGTCAACAAGCTGCAGATCCGCCAGGCCGTCGAGCAATTATTCCGGGTCAACGTGGTCAAGGTATGGACCCAGCAGTACCCGGGCAAGCCGCGCCAGCGCAAGCTGGGCCAGGCAGGCCGCACGCGCAGCTGGAAGAAGGCGATCGTGCAGCTACAGGTCGGCCAGCGCATAGAGATCTATCAATAGGGCGAGGCTGCGGAAAGGATACCACCATGCCAATGAAGCGAGCAAGAACGCTGACGCCGGGCCTGCGCAACGCGGTGATGCCGGACTTCAGCGAATTGACCACGGACCAGCCCTACGAGCCCTTGTTGCGGCCGCTGAAGAAGACCGGGGGGCGCAACCACTCCGGCCGCATCACCGTGCGCCATCGCGGCGGGGGGCACAAGCGCCGCTATCGCCTGCTCGATTTCGCCCGCAACAAACCCGGCATTGCGGCCAAGGTGCTCACGCGCGAATACGACCCCAACCGCTCCAGTTGGATCATGTTGATCCAATACGCCGATGGCGAGCGGCGCTACATCGTGTGCCCGGTGGAGTTGCAGATCGGCGCGCAGATCGCGTCGGGACCGGACGTGGAGGCAAAGCCCGGCAACGCGATGCCCCTGTCCAAGATCCCGTCGGGGCAGCTGGTGCATTGCGTGGAGTTCTTTCCGGGCAGCAAGGCTAAACTGGCCCGCTCAGCGGGGACGTACGCCCAGGTCATGGGGGCCGAAGAGAACCAGGTGCGCCTGCGCCTGCCCTCGGGCGAGATCCGCCTGTTCCGCGGGGACTGCATGGCGACCATTGGGCAAGTGAGCAACCCGGATCACAAGCACATCAAGTCGGGGAAAGCGGGGCGAACCCGACACCTGGGGATTCGGCCCACCGTGCG
>DATCIV010000063.1:0-4627 GCA_036507575.1 Candidatus Bipolaricaulota bacterium
ACCTGAACGGGCCGGGCCCCGATTTGATCCTGTTTGCGGGGGGCATCAACCCGCTGGACACGATCACGCATCTGTCCTTGATCGCCAAGGATTTGGATACGCCCAGCCACGGGGTCTATTTCCTGCGCACCCCGACCGACAACAGCAGCAACGCACGTTCCAAGCTGAAGGATGGGATAGCGTACAACGATCACAACGATGAGCAGGGCATCTGGTTTGCCACCTTTGATCCCGACACGGGCGCCCCGGTCAGCGGCTTTGTGCTGCCGCGCGTGCCGTCGGAGAACTTCGTCTACCAGGCGTGGCTGTACCAGCCAAGCAGCAGCACTTACGTGACCACCGGCCGGTTCCTTGACCCCAGCGTCCCGGATTGGAATGCGGGACAGAGCCCGTTCGACGGGGGAAAGGTCCACCTGGGGCCGCTCACGCCGGGCGAGGACTTCATCAACCCCGGCATCACGGTGGGCGGCGTGGAGTTGCCCTTGACGTTGAATGAAGGGTGGGAAACGTTCGTCACCATCGCGCCGCATTCCAGCTCGGACGAAGCTCCATTTGTGCTGGTGGCGTGGCTTGGAAAAGTGGGCTCAGGCACCAGTTGCTTCTACGACACGGTGCTTGCCCAGCCCAACCCCACCGTGTATCAGGAACAGAAGTGCCTGGTTGAACCTCAATTCGACGGGGTCGCCGTGATTCACTGAGCACTCCTTCATCCTCTATTGGCAGCGTGCGGAAAGGGGGGATAGGCCCCCCTTTCTTCGTTCTTCTTCCCTCAATACCGTCGCGCCGTCCAATCCCGGTGGTGTTTGACGGCCTTCCCACCGAGCCGCTCCAGTTTGTGGCTCAGCATGCAGTCCAGCGCCTGGTCGTAAAAACGATACACCTTCTTGCACGTTCCGCAGGCGTAATCGTAACAATCGTGCAGGGAGGGCACCACCTGCACCTTGGCTTGAACTTCATGTTGCATTCGGTTAATTCAAATGGGTTTCTATTTTCTCCAGCAAGCGCGCTTTGGGCAGCGCCCCCACCAAGCGCTCGACTTCCTTGCCGTCTTTGAACAGGATCAAGGTGGGAATGCTGAAGACGCCGTGCTGGCCGCTGAGGTTCTGGTTTTCATCCACGTTGATCTTGGCCACCACCAGCTTGCCGGCCTTTTCCCGTGCGATTTCCTCAAGGATGGGGGCGATGGCGCGACAGGGGCCGCACCAAGCCGCCCAGAAATCCACCAACACCGGACCCGCTGCCTTGAGGACCTTCTGCTCGAAGTCCTGCTCGTGCACTTCCATGGGCTTGCTCACCGAGGCCTCCCTGTGCGTTGCGCTTCCTCACGACATGCTGAAGAAGGCGCCTTTGAATTGTTCTGCTTGGATAGCCATCACTATAGTTTGCGGCGTAAAGCCCGTCAAGCGCCGGCAAATAAGAAAGGGCCTGCCGCAGCAAGCCCTTTCTCGTTTGTTTAGGAGGTTCGGTTCGAATGCGTAACTAGGCGCAAATCGCCTTGACCGTGAACCCGACTTTCCTGGCGCTGACCACGCCCTTGGTGGCGAACACCCAACTCCCGGGTACGGGGATCGTGACCTGGGTCCCTGCGGGGGTGAAGGGGTTCTGATAGACCTCTTGGGCGGCGAGGCTGAAGTCGTGGCGCGTGCCGTCCTCGTCGATCTTGGTCACGTTCCAGGGGAACGGCGCCGGTCGCGTGGCCTCGGCCACGGGCTTCATGAAGGTGATGCCCAAGCCGGGGCTGAAACGATCCGAGGAAAGCACGGTCTGCCATTCGTCGGGTTCGTTGGTGCGATCCGTTTTGCCCGCCGGCAACGAAGCGAAGAAGGTGCCCTCTTCGATGGGGAAGAACGGGCCTTCGCCGCCCGGGCGACCGAACACCAGGACGTTGGCCGCGGTGGTCGCTTCGTAATTCCCATCGAGCGCCGTCAACTGGTAGCTGATCAGGTTGGTCGGCTCCACCCGCACGGAACCCCACTGGAGGCCGTTCTCGCTGCCGCCTTTGTCTGCGGCGAAGACGCCCAGGTCGTCGCCCAGGTCCACTTGTTGCACGTCCGGGGTCGTGACCCAGAACAGATCCACTTCATCCCCCAGACATATCCAGGCTTCCGTGTCGAAGTTGTTCAGCTCGATCGCAGGTCGAGTGGCGCCCGCCAGGCGAGCGTACAGGCTGACTTCAGTGGCTGCTTGGGCAAACGCGGCCTTGCGCAGCACCGTGGGCGCCATCAAGCCTCCCACCGCCGTGATCCCTAACCCCTTTAGAAAACCCCTTCGATTGACACCGAAGTTCACCTGCTTCATGGTGCGCTTCCTCCTTGCGAAATGAAGTAAGAGGATGATAAAAACGCGTTGAATTCAACACAATGGCAGGAGCGTGAAATCGCTGTGAAAAAGCAGTGAAAACCGAGTGGCAATTTCATCTATAGGGGTTTTGGATGGCATGTTGAAGCGGACTGCGCGGAACGATACGCTCAAGGCGAACGCCGATAGCGATCCGCGTAGGAGGTTACCTTGAAAAAGTACTTTGGCTATCTGCGGCCTCGGGAAGTCGCGCAGTACTTGAACATTCCCCTGGACGAAGTGGAGAAGATGATCAAAGGCGGCGAGCTGCCAAGCACCACCATCGCGGGGGAGGTGCGCGTGCCGTGGGATCAGCTGGAGACCTGGCTGGATGAGGAGGTCAGCGAGCAAGAGCTGTCAAAGTTGAGCCAGCACGTGAAGAACGTGAGCGAGCAGGATGTCAAACACTTCGTCAAGTCACAGAAACCGGCGAAGGGCAAGGCCAAGGCCGCACAGCCCAAAACGAAGAAGAAACGATGAGCGCGCGGGAGGTCGGATGGATTTTCACTTGACGCCAGAGCAGGAGCTATTCAGAAAATCGGCCAGGGAGTTTGCTGAGAAGGAATTAGAACCCCTGGCAGCCACGCTGGATCGCGAACATCGGTTCCCGATTGAAAACCTCAAAAAGCTGGGGGCGCTGGGCTATTTGGGCATGAGCGTGCCGGAGAGCTACGGCGGCATCAGCGCCGATGCCCTCAGCTATGCCCTGGTGATGGAGGAGCTGTCGCGCGCGTGCGCCTCGACCTCGACCGCGGTCAGCGTGCAGAACTCCCTGGTGAACGACGTGTTCGTCAAGTTCGCAGACGAGCCTCAGAAGAGGAAGTACCTGCCCAAACTGGCCAGCGGCCAGTGGATCGGCGCCTTCGGCCTGACCGAGCCCGAGTCGGGCTCGGACGCCGGCGCGATGAAAACCACGGCGCTGCGGGAAGGCAAAGGCTACGCCCTCAACGGCGCCAAGCGCTTCATCACCAACGCCGCCTTTGCAGACGTCTTCATCGTGTTCGCCACCACCGATGCCAAGCTCAAGCACCGCGGCGTGAGCTGCTTTGTGGTGAACAAAGAAACCGAAGGTTTCAGCGTGGGCAAGGAGGAGGACAAGCTAGGCATCTGCGGCACCTCCACCTGCGAGCTGCACTTCGACCGCTGCCGCGTGGGCGAGGAACACCGCATCGGCCCGGAGGGCGTCGGCTTCAAGGCTGCGATGGTCACCCTGAACAGCGGCCGCATCGGGATCGCGGCCCAGGCGCTGGGGATCGCGCAGGCCGCCTTTGACGAGGCGCTGAAGTACGCAAAGGAGCGCGAGGCCTTCGGACAGAAAATCTCCCATTTTCAATCCGTCCAGTTCAAGCTTGCCGACATGAAAGCTCAACTGGAAGCCGCCCGCCTGCTGGTCTACCGCGCCGCCTGGAAGAAGGACCAGGGGCAGGACTTTTCCGTCGATTCCGCCATCGCCAAGTTGGTCGCAAGCGAAACCGCAAGCCAGATCGCCGACCAGGCGCTGCAGATCCACGGCGGCTACGGCTACATCAAGGATTACAAAGTGGAGCGCCTGTACCGTGACGCCCGCATCACGCGCATCTATGAGGGGACCAGCGAGATCCAAAAGCTCATCATCTCGCGCAGCCTGCTCGATTGACGCCGTGCACGAGATCGCCCTGCGCTTTGCGCATATCCAAGAACGTTTGCGGGCCGCGGCCTTGCGCGCGGACAGGCGGCTTGAAGACGTCCAGGTGCTTGCCGCCACCAAGTGGCGTTCGGCGAATCAGATCAACGCGGCCATCCAAGCGGGCGTGCGCTGCATCGGCGAGAACCGGGTTCAGGAGGCTCTTCCCAAGTTCTCCGCGTTGCTCCCGGTGCAGAAGCACTTCATCGGCCATCTACAGTCCAACAAGGCCAAGGCGGTGGTGGAGCTGTTCGATTGCATCCAATCCGTGGACAGCCTCAAGCTGGCGCAACTCCTTGATCGGCATGCAGGAAGCGTGGGCAAGCGCCTGCCGATCCTGCTAGGGGTCAACGTCGCGGGCGAGGCGGCCAAGTCCGGCGTTTCACCCGATCAGGCCATCCCCTTAGCCCGCCAGATCGTCGCTTTGGAGCACGTGCAAGTGCGAGGCTTGATGGCCATGCCCCCGTACACGGAAGACCCTGAAGCAGTACGGCCTCACTTTCGCACGGTGAAGGCGCTCTACGACGAGCTTGCCGCCCTGCCGGGGGTGGAAGCAAAGTGCCTTTCCATGGGGACGTCGCAGGACTTCGAGGTGGCGGTGGAGGAAGGGGCGACGCTGGTGCGGCT
>DATCIV010000064.1:0-5282 GCA_036507575.1 Candidatus Bipolaricaulota bacterium
GTCCGCTCGCGCTTGACCGCCCGGCGGGCGCGTTTTCGACCATTTTCGCTGGGACTTCAAACGACCGTTTTTCTCATCAGCTAAGGGTTTATGCCCATTTCTTCGGACCGCCCTTGACAAAAGGGGGAGGCTCTGGTATAGTGCGATTTAGCAGAAAGATGTGTGCTCTGCTAAGTATGCGAGAAAAGCGTGAACAAAAACTGAAAGGAGTGGTGCACATGTTGATGTTGCGTAATCCACTGACTCAGCGGACGCAGACGTCGCTCGACAGCTTCCTGAACCAATTCTTGAACGAGGATTTCTTGGGGTGGCGGGACCTGCAGTGGTCATTTCCCCTGACCGCGGGCACCAACATCTACGAGCAGGATGGCCAATTGATGTTTGAGCTCGAGCTGCCCGGCGTCCAGCGCCAGGACGTCAAGGTACGCCTGGAGGACCACACCCTGTTCATCAGCGGTGAGGTTCGCCAGGACGAGAACATCAAGGACAGTCAGTACTGGAGCCAGGGGCGCCGCTACGGCCGCTTGGAACGGAGCTTCCAGCTGCCCGAAAACGCCGTGGTCGAGAGCGCAAAGAAGATCAACGCCAAGCTGGAGGACGGCATCCTCAAGGTGAGTCTGCCCTTGAAAGAAAGCCTCAAAGCCGAGGCGTACGACATCAAGGTGGACTAACCACCCACTGGGCATCGGATCGGAAAGGGCGGGGGCGAGGGTGTCTCGCCCCCGCGCGTTTTTTCGCTCCCGAATCGAAAAGAGAGCAGCCCTACGAAGCGCACTTGGTGAGAGGATAAGCGAGGGGATGGGGATACCGCTCGCCTAAAATGCCCGTAGGGCTGCGTTCAGACACGAACTCTTGCTTATTATGCCTCATTATGGAATACCTTACCCTTCGTTAATGTTGCAGAAACAACATGGGGGCCGAGGTGCATAAACCCTCCCGGCTAGGGGAGGGCGGGTCTGGGACCATACAGTGAGAGAAATGAGAGAGGGATGTAAGTATACCGCCAGAACCCCTAACGAAAAATGTAAAAAGCCTCTAATTTCCCTGAAAATCGCCTTCGGCGCCCGGCTCCGCTGGGTGTTTGAACAAGCCGCGACAGCGATAGAAGTACTCCAGCGCCGAGGCAAGCGACGTGATCACGGACAGCCAGACCAGCGCCAGCTTCAGCAGCTGCCACCCTGGAGGCCAACCCCAATAGCTGCCGGCCAGGATCCACACGATGAGCAGCACGTGCGTGAGGGTTTTGAGCTTTCCCCAGGCGCTGGCCGGCAGGACCATCCCTTGTGAGACGGCCAGGATGCGCAGGCCCGTCACCACGAACTCCCGGCCCAGCAGCACCATCACCACCGCCGCTCCCAGCTCTCCCGTCTCGACAAAGCCAAGCCATGCGGAGGACACCAGCAGTTTGTCCACCAGAGGATCGGCGAATTGCCCGAACACGGTCACTTGTCGCGTCCGCCGCGCCCAGTACCCGTCCAGCAAATCCGAGGCCGCCGCCGCGAGAAAGATCGCCAGCGCCGCCAAGGTGGCCCACGGCGCACGCTCCAGCCACATGCCCAGGAAGAACGGAATCAACAGCAGGCGGGTGAGCGTGAGGGCGTTGGCGATGTTCCAACGGAACGCCGGGAGTTTTGAGCCCATCACTGAAGTGTAAGCAGGGGGGAAAAGGGTGTCAATACGGCGTCGCTCGCGTTTCTTGAGCGGACGGCCTTCAAAATCCCTCGCGTTCGTAGTATGATCAACGCAAACTCATCACAAGGGGTGTGAGGGCATGAAAGAGTTTCGCATCAAAATGCTAAATCGTCCAGGGGAGCTGGATCGGCTGACCCACGCGCTGGCGGGCACCAAGGTCAACATCAAGGCGCTTGCTGCCGTGGTCTCCAGCCCGCAGCCTTTGATCGGCATCGTCGGGGACGAGGACGCCAAAGTGCGCGAGGCGCTGGAGAAGGGGGGCTACGCCTTCGAAGAGCACGATTTGGTCATGATTTCCATGCCCGATCAGCCAGGGGAGCTTGCCCGGGTCACGCGCAAGCTGGCCGATGCGCTTGTAAACATCGAATCCGTCTACCTCATCGCCAAGGCGGGCATGGAAGTGCAGTTCGGCTTGACCGTGGACAACATGCAAAAGGCGAAGCACGCGTTGGGCAAGTGAGCGCGCGTCACTTGAGCGCGTGGGTGTTGCGGCGATAGCGCAGACGGTCCTATAATGGGCGCAGTTCAGCAACTGGAGGCTTGATATGGGCCTGATCAGCCGTTTTCGCAATCTTTTCCGCGCCAAAGCCCACGCGATCCTGGATAAAGTGGAGAACCCGGAACAACAGCTGGATTACCTGTACGAGCAGCTGGTCGAGCAGAAGAAGCTCGCGGCGCGCGCCATCCGCGACGCCACTGCCGACCGCAACCTCATCCGCAACGAGCTGGACGAGCAACGCTCGGCCATGCAAAAGGCCCACGACAGCGCCAAGGCGTATCGAGCCAGGGCCCTCAAGCTGGAGGCCGAAGGGGCGGACGAGTCCCAGACCGGGCGCTACAACGAGGTGGCCAAACGCCTGCTGACGGAATTCCTCAAGCGGCAAAAACGCGTCGACGAACTGCAAAGCCGCCTGGAGAAAGCGGAGGTCAGCGTCAACACGCTCAAGGAAAAGCTCATCGATCTGGAAGCCAAGATCGAGGATATACGCTCGCGCAAGGAACAGCTCAAGAGCGAGTGGCGCATGGCCAAAGCGGAAGAGCGCATCTCCGGCTCGCTGGCCGGCTTTGAAAACGACTTCAGCGACATGGACATGACGCTGGGCCGCATCGAGGAGAAGATCAAGCGCAAGAAGGCGCTTGCGCAGGCCTCGACCGAGGTGCTTGCCGACCAGCGCATGACGAGCACCGATCCCCTGGACATCGCCCTGGCAGGCTCGATGGACACCGAAGCAGCGTTGATGGAGCTGGACAAGGAGCTGCAGGGCGAGCTGGCGTTGCCCCACGCGCACGTGTCCTACTTCTTCATCGGCGCCTCCGGCGGAGGCACGTGGGCGCTGAGCGAAGCCGAGCGGGACGAGGTGATGAAGAAGTTGAACACCATAGACAACAAGCTCAGCCAGCTGAACGAAAAGGGCCAGTTGACCCCCCAGATCTTCGACGAGGTCTATCCTCAGTTGTTCGCCTTCATCCGCGCCAAGGGCAAGCTGGTGGGGCGCGATCTCACCTTCGAGGAGGCCGGCGACGCCTATTTGAAGCCGGAGCTCAAGCTCCCCCCCGAGGACTTGGAGTTCGAAGAGGCCCTCAAGGTGTTCAAGGGCGAGGGGCTGTTCAACGGCTGACGCACCCCTTTTGAAAGCGATCCTCCCACCGTCTGGGCCGGACGTTTCGACGTAACCTGCACCACCGTGACTGCGCCCGCTTGCGATTAGACTTGAGGGCAAGCGACACCTTACGAAAAGCGAGGTCAAGGCGCAGCATGAGTACGCATTCCGCCCTGTTGCACCATTCGCCGCTACGGATCGTTTTGACGTTCGCCGTCACCATCCTGGTCGGCATCAGTTTCTGGCTCCACCCCGGCAGCCGGGTGCTACAGGAGCCGCTGGAGCTGTTCCTGGCTTGGACCACGGGCGCGTTTCTGCGTCTGCTGAACCCGGGCGTTTCCATCCAAGGCGCTTCCGTCTCGATCGATGGGTTTGCCGCCAACGTAGTCCCCGCCTGCACGGGGTTGTTCACCATGACGATCTACGCGGCGGCGGTGCTGGCCTATCCTTGCGCTTGGAAGCGCAAGCTGCAAGGGGTGCTGCTGGGCATCTCGGCCATTGTGGCCTTGAACTGGGTGCGCATCATCAGCCTGCTGCTGATCGGCGCGTACTGGCCCCAGGTCTTTGATTTCGCCCACCTGGTGGTCTGGCAGTCGGTGGCGTTGGTGTTTGCGGCGTTCGTGTGGCTGTATTGGATGCAAAGGTACGCCCATGCGCGGTAACGCCCTGCTGCGGCTGGCCCTGCGCTTCGTGGCGGGGTTCGTCCCGCTGTCGCTGGTCTGGTTCTTCCTCGCTCCGACCTACAGCGGCTGGATCTTCACTGCGGCCGATGCCTGGTTCGCCCTGGACGATCCCGTCATCGCGGCCCTGGGTCAGTCGGACGGGCGCTGGTTTGCCTTCCAGCTCAATGGCCAGGCCCGCCTACCGGTGCTGGAGCTGGACGCATTCGGCACGTTCTTCAACGTGGTCTTGTTGCTTGCGCTGATGTTCGCCGTCCCGTCGCTCTCCCTGCGCGAGCGCCTGTGGCGCGCGGCGCTTGCCGCGCCCGCGCTTGCCGCGCTGCACGTGCTGTTCATCTTCGTGCAGCTCAAGGCGCAGCTGATCAACGTAGGGGTGTTCGTGGCGCCGGGAAATGAAGCGTATGTCTACAACTGGAGCGCCGTGCTCCTGGGGGCCTTGGGCCAGCAGCTGCTGCCCCTGCTCATTGTGGCGGGCCTGACCTGGAATGCCTGGCGCTCGCTTTTCTCTGCGCGCAAAGGGCCAGGCGTCAGGCCCACTGCGCCGGGAGCCCCATCCGCAAGGAAACGCACCGCCAAGGCGCGGGAGTTCTTCCGCTTCGTGCGCTAAACCGCGACCGGCCAACGGGTGGCTATTTTTCGGGCGCAGCGGGCTTTTTCGCTGCAGGCTCGCTGAACATCTCCTTGATCACCCCAAGCGAGCTGATAAAGGAACTCACCTCATAAGGCATGTAGATCTTGGCCGACGGGTCCTTGGACATCGCCTTCAGCGTCTCCAGGTAGCGGATGGCAAGCAAGTCGGGGGTGGGGTTGCCCTCGTGAATGCCTTGAAACTCCGCCGCGGTCGCCTGCGCTTCGGCCTGGGCCTTTCTCAGCCGGGCCTGGGCCTCACCCTCAGCCTGGAGGATCAAGGCGTTCTTATATCCCTCGGCATCCAGGATGGCCGCTTGCTTCTTGCCTTCGGCCTCGCGGATGGCGGCTTCCTTGAACCCCTCTGCTTCCAGGATGCGGGCGCGCTTTTCGCGTTCGGCCTTGATTTGCTTCTCCATGGCATCCGTGACGTCGGGCGGGGGCTGGATGTCCTTCAGCTCCACGCGGTTGACGCGCACGCCCCACTTGTCGGTGGCGGCATCCAGCGTTTCGCGCAGCTCGGCGTTGATGCGCTCGCGCGAGGTCAGGCTCTCCTCCAAGCTCATGCTGCCCATCACGTTGCGCAGCGTGGTCACCGTGAGCTTGAGGATGGCCTCGGGCAGGTTGGCGATCTCGAAGGTGGCTTTGAATGCGTCGGTGATCTGGTAGTAGATCACCGTGT
>DATCIV010000065.1:0-3400 GCA_036507575.1 Candidatus Bipolaricaulota bacterium
CATCGCCACCATCGGCATCTCTGAGATCGTCAGGCTGGTGGTGCAAAACGAGCCTACCCTGACCGAGGGCACCCGCGGCATCCCCAACATCCCACAGCCGTTTTACAGTTGCGTCGTCCACAACGTGAACAACCCCGCCCCTCCCTGCCAGCTGCTGGGGCTGCAGCTGCCCCAATTCCTCACGCCGGCGCAATACAGTTGGTTTTATCTGGTCCTGATCCTGGTGGCCATCTTGCTGACGTTCCTTGCTCTGGAGCGCATTGCCCGCTCCCCCTGGGGCCGGGCGCTGCGCGCCATCCGCGAGGACGAGGACGCCGCCCAGTCGCTGGGCAAGAACAACTTCGGCTTCAAGCTGCAAGCCCTGATCGTGGGCGCGGTGATCATGGGCGCGGCCGGCAGCTTCTATGCGCACTTCATCAAATTTGTGTCTCCGGAGATATTCGACCCGGTGCAGCGCACGTTTCTGGTCTGGGTGATGTTGATCGTGGGCGGCACCGGCAACAACCGCGGCGCCATCCTGGGCGCCTTCATCATGTGGGGCGTGTGGGTGTCCACCAGCTTCCTGGCCAACGTGTTGCCGGCCACCATCCAAGCGCCTTTCGGCGAGATCGACGTGGCCGCTCAGCTGTTTGGCCCGCTGCGGGTGATGACCATCGCCGTCATTTTGGAGTTGATCTTGTTGTTTCGTCCGCGGGGTTTGCTGGGCGAAGAGAAGCACACCTCGTTGTTGCGCCAAACCAAGTAGCCGACCTTTTGACGCGAAAAACACAGGAGGGGGTAAAAACCCCCTCCTGCTTTAGCGCTCCTTCTAGTCTTAGTCTAACTCGGCGCAGAAAGCGGAACCGTCCTCGGCAAAGCCGCAGTCCACGGTCTGGTCGTCCACGATCAGCCCGCCCGCGACGTGCCACGTGCCCACCGGACCGAACGGGTCGCCCTGGGCGTTGAACTCCACCGCGCCGCTGACGCCGACGTAGTTGATGTCCTCGCCGGCGGCGGCTGCAGCCAAAGCCTCCCCCAGCTGCCCGAAGGTGTATTCCGTGCCGGGGGTGTTGGCCACCGCGCGGATGTTGGCGGCAATGGCAGAGCCCTTGTACTCCTTGGCGCGCGCAATGGCCAAGCAGGTCACGGCAAGCGCGTCGTAGGAATGCGGCGTGAACACGAAGGGGGACTCGTTCAAGCGCTGGCGATAGGCCGCCTCATACGCAGCGCCTGCCGCCGTGTTCGCCAGGGCGGGCGCAGTGCCCACAATGCCTTCCAGCGCGTCAGCGCCCACTGCCGCGACCAGGCGCGTGACCAAATCCTGGTTCTTGTTTCCGTCCACGAACAGGTCGAAGTTCGTTACGCCCGCCGCCACCATCTGCGAGATGAGGGCTTCGCCTTCTTCGAAGGTGATCAGACTGATCGCTTCGGGGTTGCCAGCGGAAGCCGCCGAGATTTCGGCGGAGTAGTCAGCGGTGTTGGGGTCGTAGAGCGACACGTTGGAGACCGCGCCGCCCAGGGCTTCAAAGTTGGCCTTCAAAGAGTCGGCCAAACCGGCGCCATAGGCGTCGTTGCGCGCGATGATGGCGATCGTGCGATAGCCCTGCTTGTTAAAGGCAAGGTCGGCAAGCACGATGCCCTGCAACGAGTCCGGCGGCGCAGTGCGGAACACCAAATCGTTGTCCTGCAAACCGGAGAGGGCGGGAGAGGTCGCCGACGGGGAGATCTGGAACACGCCCGCCGGGACCGTCACCGAGGTGATGGGAATGGT
Organism: Candidatus Bipolaricaulota bacterium; assembly: GCA_036507575.1. Classification (GTDB taxonomy): domain Bacteria; phylum Bipolaricaulota; class Bipolaricaulia; order RBG-16-55-9; family JAJCYT01; genus DATCIV01. Next base: position 1,751 of record DATCIV010000065.1, read on the forward strand.
CACGCCGCTTGCCGCCGCGCCGAACAGGGCCTGTATGCCCACGGTGTTGACCAACTCGGTGGCAGAGGCCACACCCACGTCGGGGTTCGTGCCGCTGTCACGCACCGCCAACTGCACGATGCCAAGCCCCGGGATGCCGCCGGCGGCGTTGACCTGTTCGATCGCCAGGCGGGCAGCCACCTCAAAGCGGGGACCAAAGCTGGCCAACGAGCCCGTCAAGGGGATCACCGCACCGATGGTTACACCTTCCTGACCCCACACAAACATGGGTCCGGACAGCGCACTTGCCCCCACGGACAGGCCTAAGCCTTTGAGGAACGAGCGACGGTTCAGCGGCCGCTGAATGAAAGTCTGCATCGAATCAACCTCCTTGAGAATTTTGGGTGAATTTCAACCAGTGTAGCACGAAGAAAACCCCTTTGTCAAGGGCCTTGGCGCAACATCTGTATTGCAAATGCGGCTGCCCATCCGCAATGAGCGGCTTAATGCCCACGAAAAACTGGACAAAATGGCATTTATGGCAATTCTTCGCCTTTTCCGATCAGGGCTCGCAGGGCTTGCGGAGCGCCAGGCACCTGGTGGCAGTGGCGGCAGCGCGCCTGGTAGCTTTCCGCGCCGCCGATCTGGATGCGCGGGCCGTTGTAAGGGGCGGGCTCGCCGTCGATCAAGCGCTGGGTGCGCGTGGCCTCTTCTCCGCACAAGGTGCAGATCGCGCTCAACAAGGTGATGTGGTCCGCCCTGGACAGGATCGACACGAGCGATTCAAACGGCTCGCCGCGAAAGTCCAGATTGAGGCCCGCCACCACCACGCGCGCCCCGCGATCGGCCAAGGCGTCACAGGCAGGCAGCAGATCGGAGAAAAACTGCGCCTCGTCCACGGCCACGACCTCGGCGCCCTCCTCGCAGGCAATGCGGTAGATCTCGCGCGGATTGGAGGTGGAGTGCGTCTTGACCTCCCAGCCGCTGTGGGAGTTCGCAAAACCGGCGCGATAGCGCTCCTCATCCAGCGCGTGGTCGAAGACCGACACCCGCCTGCCCGCGTACCCGGCCCGGCGCACGCGGCGGATCAGCTCCTCGGTCTTGCCCGAGAACATGCATCCGGCGATCACTTCCAAACGGCCCCGTTGCTTGTCCATCCCTCTCTCCTTTTCCCGTAGGGCCCGCTTTGCGGGCCACTTTGATGGCCGGCACAGCCGGCCCTACACAAAAACTACATCGCCTCGAACACCGTCGCGATCCCTTGCCCGCCGCCGATGCACAGCGTGGCCAACCCGAACTGCCGGTCGCTGCGGCGCAGCTCGTGCAGCAGCGTCAGCGCCAAGCGCGCGCCGCTTGCGCCCAAGGGGTGGCCCAAGGCAATGGCGCCTCCGTTCACGTTCACCTTGTCTCGGTCCAACTCCAGTTCCCGCTCGACCGCCAGGTATTGCGCGGCAAACGCCTCGTTCACCTCCACGCGGCCAATGTCCTTCCAGCTTAATTTGGCTTTCCCAAGCGCGGCCCGCGAGGCGGGCGCCGGCCCGATGCCCATGACCTGGGGCTCCACGCCGCAGGCGGCAAAGCTCACCACCCGGCCCATGGGCTTGACGCCTAAGGCTTTGGCCTTTTCAGGCGATGCCACCAGCAGCGCGGCCGCCCCGTCGTTGATGCCGC
>DATCIV010000066.1:0-6215 GCA_036507575.1 Candidatus Bipolaricaulota bacterium
AAGGCGATGTCCTGCATGACGGCCGGGAAGCGCGGCAGCGGCGTGTACGCCTGCGCGGCGGGAACATGGGTTAGGAGCAAGTCCAAGTTGAATTCAGCAGCGCACACCCTGCCCTGCACGTCGAAAGCGGCTGCTACCTGCGGGTGAAGTTCTCCATACACTCCAATGTCATCAGCTCCCAGGTGCAACGAAGCACAGCGACCCGGGTGGAAGCTAGGGTGATGGTTGGGGCAGTGTTGTGCACCCTGAATGCCCAGCCCTGCCGTCAGTTTCTCAATAATGCCCTTTAGATCGGAGAACTCCATTTGTCCCGACTGTTGCAGCCACGAAACTTCTTCGCGCAGACCCCACATCAGTATGCCTAGATGGGACGGCTCTTTCGGCAGCGGCTCCCCTTTTGGCAGGTAAACGTGGCCGACCTCGAAGACGCTCACGCGACCCTGCGCGCGCGCGTTGCGCTGGAGCGTTTCCAGCATCGTCGGCAACAAGCTTTGACGCAGGATCGTGCGCTCGCTGGACAGGGTGTTGGCCAGTTCCAGGTAGTCGGCTGGGTTGACCGCCCTGCGCAGCGGATCGAACTGCTGCAAAGCCTTGGGGTTGGTCAGGGTGTAGTTGATCACTTCCTGCAAGCCCAATTGCGTCAATATCGCCTTCGTGCTCAGCTTCAGCTCCAATGGGCGGTTCCCTTGCTGAGGAGGCAGCGTGTCCCGCAAGAGCCGCGTGGGCAGCTTGTCGTAGTCCAGCATGCGGGCGATGTCCTCCACCAGGTCGGCGGGGCGGCTGACGTCCAGTCGGTAGTAGGGCGCCGTCACGCTCAAGGCATCCGCTTCAGGCCGACAGGTGTACCCCATTGGCTCCAGCAGCCGAGTCGTCTGTTCCATCGTAAGATCCACGCCAAGCAGACGAGCGGGCTCAGCGATGGGCAGCCTCACCACGGTCTGCTTGGGCTTCTTGGGGTAGACATCCGCGAACCCGCGTGCGATCGTCCCTCCCGCCAACTGTCGCATGAGCTCGGCCGCGCGCTTGAGCCCATGTTCGGTCAATTGAGACGGTAAGCCCTTACTGAATCGGCCGGAGGCCTCGCTGAACAGCTTTAGCCACTGGGACGTGCGGCGGTTGCCTGCGTAGTCGAAGTTGGCAGACTCCAGCAGGATGTCCATGGTGCGCTCGCTGACCTCGGTTTGCGCTCCGCCCATCACGCCGGCAAGCGCAATCGGACCGCGCCCGTCGGTGATGAGCAGCATGTCGGGGTCCAGCGCGCGCTCCACGCCATCCAGGGTCCTCAGCGTTTCTCCAGGTTTGGCCTTACGAACGAGGATGTAGGGCGTCTTTTCCCCGGCCCTGGGTTGGAGCGTGCGGTGGTCGAAAGCGTGCAAGGGTTGTCCCCACTCCAGCATGGCGTAGTTGGTGATGTCCACGACGTTGTTGATGGGCCGCATGCCGGCAAGCGTGAGTCGGTGCTTCATCCAGTAGGGCGATGGCTTGATCCGTATCCCCTGGACGAGGGCAGCGGTGTAGCGCGAGCAGCGAGCGGGGTCCTCGATCTCGATCTTGACCTGCCCTTCAATGGGATTACCTGTGTCCTGCCAAGTGGGCTCTTGGATTTTGAGTTTTCCACCGGCAAGCGCCGCGACCTCCCGGGCCACGCCCACCATGTTCAGGCAGCGCGCCAGGTTGGGCGTGATCTCCACCTCGAGGACGACGTCGCCGAGCACCTCGCTGAGCGGCATGCCAAGTGGGGCATCCGGGTCGAGCAGCAGGATGCCCTCGTGGTTTTCGGAGATGCCCAGCTCGCGGTCCGAGCACAGCACGAGTTCCGAGCGTTCTCCGCGCAGCTTGGCCGGCTTCACCTTCACTGGCGCCGGCGAGGGCTCGTCGCTGTAGGCGTTTGCAATCTGAGCTCCCTGCGTGGCGACGGCCACGCGTTGTCCCGAAGACCCCACCGCGATGTTGGGCGCGCCGGTCACGGACTGCATGGGGCCTTTCCCGTAGTCCACGATGGCGATGCGCAGTCGATCGGCGTTGGGATGCGCTTTCACCTCAAGGACCTGGCCGACGATGATGTTGTCCCAACTGAGGTGTCCTGTGGGAAGTGTAAGGCCATTTGCCAAGGTCGGATTTCCATACACATGGATCCCGGCCACTTCCAACCCCGCGCCGTTGAGGCGCTTGGCGAGGGCAGGGGCGGGCATCTCGTAATCCACCAGTTCTTTCAGCCATTTCAGTGCAATCTTCATGGTTCTCCAGTCTCGAAATCCATCGTCAATTTAGAACTGTGAAAGGAATCGCTGATCGTTGGCGTAGAAATGCCGGATGTCGTCGATGCCGTACTTGAGCATGGCGATGCGGTCCACGCCCATGCCGAAGGCAAAGCCGCTGTATCTGGCCGGGTCATACCCTCCGTTTTCCAGCACGACCGGGTGCACCATCCCCGAACCCAGGATCTCCAGCCATCCGCCGCGCCCGTCGCTCATGGCCACCTCCATGCTAGGCTCGGTGAACGGGAAATAACTGCAGCGGAATTGAACTTGGCGATCCTGGCCAAAACAGCGGTGCACAAAGGCGGTGAGCGTGCCCTTCAGGTCGGCCAGCGTGATGTTCGTTCCCACCGCAAGCCCCTCCAGCTGGTAGAACATCCACTCGTGCGAGGCGTCGGTCTGCTCGAAGCGATAGCATTTGCCCGGCAGCACCACCCGGATGGGGGCGGGACAGCGCTCGCGCATCACGTGGATCTGGCCGGGGGAGGTGTGCGTGCGCAGCACCACGCCCGGGGTCTTGGTGTAGAACGTGTCGTGCATGTCGCGCGCCGGGTGGTCGGGCGGGATGTTGAGCAGTTGGAAGTTCATCTCGTCCAGCTCCACTTCGCGCGTTTCATAGATTTGAAACCCCATGTGACCAAAAATGTCGTACAGCTCGTACAGCGTTTGGGTGATGGGGTGAAGCCGCCCCAGGGATCGCGGCCTGCCAGGCAGGGTGACATCCACTGCCTCTTGTGCCAGCTGCTGTTCCTGCTCGACCAGCGTGACGCGGCGGGCAGCTTCCTCAAGCTGCGTCTGCAGCGCTTCTTTCAGGTCGTTGATCAGCTTGCCGGCTTGGGCTTTTTGGTCGACGGGAACTTCCTTGAGGCGTTGGAGCAGCGGGGTCAGCAAGCCATTGCGCCCCAGGTATTTAACGCGCAATGCTTCACAGGCCTGGGAGCTGCCCGCCTGTCTAAGCTCCACGTCAGCTTGGTGGTACAGTCGCTCAACGTGTTGTTTCAACGTGTCAAGCATGGCACATCCTTCAGGGAGTACGGTTTTTTGGTCAAATTCGGATGGTCGTTGCGGCTGCTGCGGACTAGTGCATTACCCCCGAAGGGGCAAAAAAGAGGAACTGGCGGTGCAGAATGGAGGTGGCTTGCATAGTGCGCGTATGGTACCGCGCACGGCGGGCGATTGTCAAGGCGGGGAGGCCGCGGCCTTGCCCAGTGCTCAGGCAAGGCCGCGGCGCAGGAGATGGGAGGATTTTGAATATTGCGCTCAGGACAGCGCTTGCGTGAACGCCTCACCCGGCAAGAATACCGGCAGCCACCGCTCACGCAGGTCGGGCAGATGCTGCACCTGGAAGGTGCCAAAATCCGAAAAAGCGACCTTTTGCCTGTGGCTGTTGGCAGAGACGATGAGCTCAAGGCAGGCGTTGAGCGCGCGCCGCGCCTCCTGGATGGAGAGGCCCGTCCGCTGTGCCAGCAGCAGGATGAACTGCTTCTTGTCCATGATCCACCCCCAGAGATAAGTGATTTATACACTACACGAAAAACATATAATTGTCAAGCCCCCACGGCTGCGTGGGAGAAAACCCGTTACCGAAGGGATGAAAGGCGCTCGGCAGCCCCGAAGCCGCATTCTTCCCCGGTTGAAAACTGGTTGGGCGATGGGATGCGCATCGAGCGGATCACACTGGGTGCCGAAGTTCCTCAGCGCATCTGCCATTGGTCTTGACATCGTGCAGGGAATGTGCTAGGGTTCTTGGTACTTTCGCCGACAAGGAGGAACATATGCCGATTTCCCCAAAGAAAACGGAATTCACTCGCCGCTTGCCCGCCTCCGCGTGCGCTGTTCTGCTCGCCTTCATCGTCCTCCTGCCGGTTATTCTGCCCCGCCTGGGGCTATAACTACTCGCTTACTCCATTTCGGAACCATGAGCTGAAGTCTGACCCCCTATATGGGGCGGGTCGCTTTGCTGCCTCGAATTGAAAGGAAGCTCTGATGTTTTGCCCTCGTTGTCACACGTTGATGAACAAGCGCATGTCCGGTTGCGCCTACAATACCGTTGAATTCTGGTCTTGTGGCAATCAGGAGTGCGGCTACACCTTCGAAATGCGCCAAAGTGCGCGCGGCTTCAATTATTGTTTTGAACAAGAGCGTGACCTGAGCCCTCCCGCCGAGCACGCTTCACGTGACCGCTTTCCCAATCGGGTGTTTGAGATTGGCAGACCAGGCACAGCCTGAACAAGGATCCCCATGAACACTGATCTGAAGACGAAGCCGCACAAGGGCGCCACTCCCAAGCGCAGCGGAGCGGAAGCCGCGATAGAAGCCTTGAAGGCCGAGGGCGTGGAGCTCTTGTTCGGCGTGACCGGCGGCGCCATCATGCCCATGTATGACGCGCTGTTTCGCGATGGGACACTGCGACACATCATCGTGGGGCACGAGCAGGGCGGCGCCCACATGGCCGAGGGCTACGCCCGCGTCACCGGCGAGCCGGGCGTGATCCTGACCACGAGCGGCCCCGGCGCCACCAACCTGGTCACCGGTTTGGCGGACGCCATCATGGATTCGACCCCCTTGGTCGCCATCACGGGCCAGGTCGCCACGAGCTTGATCGGCAACGACGCGTTTCAGGAAGCCGACGTGCGCGGCATCACCATGCCGGTGACCAAGCACAATTACCTCATCCAGCGCGCGGATGAGCTGCCCCGCATCTTTGCCGAAGGGTTTCACATCGCGCGCACGGGCAGGCCCGGGCCCGTTCTGATTGACCTGCCCAAGGACGTCAGCAACATTCAAACTGCTGCGCCGCGGCCAGAGCGCGTTCAACTCGAAGGCTACGACCCTCCCTACCAGGGCCACCCGCACCAGATCCAACGGGCGTTGCAGGCGTTGCAGCAAGCGCACAAGCCCGTGATCCTGGCCGGCGGCGGCGTTCTGCACGCCGAAGCGTGCGGGGAGCTGAGGGAATTCGCCGAAGCGCTGAACCTGCCCGTGGTCAGCACGCTGATGGGGCTTGGAAACTTCCCCACGGATCACGCCTTGTCCCTGGGGATGCCCGGCATGCACGGCACGGGCTACGCCATCTTGTCGTTGTACCACTGCGATGTGATGATCTGCGTGGGCACGCGCCTGGACGACCGCATCACGGGGAAGCTGGATGAATTCGCCCCCTGGGCCACGCTGATTCACATCGACATCGATGCCTCCGAGATCGGGAAGAACGTGCCCGCGCTGGTGCCCGTCGTAGGCCACGCCAAGCCCGTGCTGCAAGAGCTGATTGGCGGCATCAAGCGCTGGGAATCCAAGCCCGATTGGTCCGCATGGCATAAGCAGCTTGCGGCCTGGCGCAAGGAGCATCCCCTTGGGTACGAGCAGAAGGCTGACACCATCATGCCCCAAATGGTGGTCCAAGAGGTGGACGCGCTGCTGGACGACGACGACATCATCAGCACCGGCGTGGGCCAGCACCAGATGTGGACGGCCCAGTATTACACCTTCCGCAAGCCGCGCACGTGGCTGACCAGCGGCGGCCTGGGCACGATGGGCTACGGCTTTCCGGCAGCCATCGGCGCAAAACTCGCCAAGCCCCATCAGCGCGTGGTCTGCATCGACGGGGACGGCTCCTTTTTGATGACGATACAAGAATTGGCCACTGCCGTGCGCTATCGCGTGCCAGTGGTGGTGGCGGTGCTGAACAACCTTTACTTGGGAATGGTGCGCCAGTGGCAGGAGTTGTTCTACGAGCGGCGCTACGCCGAGACGGGACTGACGCCTCCGCCTTACGACAAGGTGGCCCAGGCCTTTGGCGCCTTGGGCCGGCGCGTCGAGCGGCCCGAGCAGGTGCGGCCCGCCTTGCAGTGGGCGCTGCAGCAGGCAGAGGCCTCCCAGTTGCCGGTGGTGTTGGACATCCTGGTGGACGCGCAGGAATGCGTGTACCCGATGGTCCCTTCTGGCCAGGCCAACTAC